>CAYFVG010000007.1:25588-30112 GCA_964346365.1 uncultured Alteromonadaceae bacterium | reverse complement strand
GTTACGCGAATCCGCGAGCACCTCGATACGCTGCCCGAACTCGTGGATATCGACGATACCCGGGCCCTGCCGTCCATCGAGTGGCGCATGCAGGTCGATCGCGCGGAGGCAGCGCTGTACGGCGCCGACGTCGTCGCCGCCGGGGTCGCGGTGCAACTGGTGACCAACGGCGTGAAGGTGGCGGAGTACCGCCCGGACAGCTCCGACGACGCGGTGGATATCCGGGTGCGCTACCCGGAGCGCTATCGCGGCGTCGAGGCCATGCGCAGCCTTCGCCTCAGCACACCCCGGGGGCAGGTCCCCCTGTCCAACTTCGTCACTATGGAACCGAGGCCCGGCGTCGACACCTTCGAGCGCATCGACGGCACGCCCGTGGAGCGGATCCGCGCAGACGTCGTTGACGGCGTGCTCGCCGATACCCTGGTCCAACGCATCGACGAGTGGCTGCAGACGCAGACCTTCGATCCGTCGCTGGACATCCGCTTCCGCGGCGCCAACGAGGAGCAGGGCAAATCCATGGCCTTCGTGCAGGTCGCCTTCCTGCTATCCCTTCTTCTCATGTTCGTCCTGCTGGTGACGCAATTTAACAGCTTCTACCAGAGCGCCCTGATTCTCGTCGCCGTGGTCATGTCCACCGCCGGCGTGCTCCTCGGCCTGCTGCTCGTCGGCAAGCCCTTCAGCGCTATCCTCAGCGGCGTGGGGGTCGTGGCGCTCGCCGGCATCGTGGTGAACAACAACATCGTCCTCATCGATACCTTCAACTACGTGCGCGGCCAGCACCCCGAGCTCACGGTGCAGGAAATCATCGTACGCTCGACAGCGCAGCGGCTGCGGCCGGTGCTCCTGACCACCGTCACCACGGTCTTCGGCCTGCTGCCCCTGGCCTGCGGCCTGTCCGTGGACCTCATCAACCGCAGCATTACCGCCAGCGGCCAGATGTCCACCTTCTGGGGACCCCTGTCCCAGGCCATCGTCTTCGGTCTGTCTTTCGCGACGCTCCTGACGCTCATCGCCACGCCGGCGATGCTCGCCCTGCCGCCGCGGCTGCGCGAGCTTTTCGGCCGCCTGCGGCGGGGCAGCGGAGCGCCCGCGGCCACGCACTGAGCCCCGATCGCGCCAGCCCGCGGAGGTTACAAGGCACCGCCAATCCGCTATGCTGCGCCCCGCACGAGCTGGCCGTGCGCGACTATCCGCCAGCCGTTATCCCGGAATTCCCTATGAGCTTTGCCGATCTCGGCCTCAGCGCGCCGTTGCTGAAGGCTGTCGCCGAACGCGGTTACGACAACCCGTCTCCCATCCAGAGCGGCGCCATCCCCGACATCCTCGCCGGCCATGACCTCATGGCAGCCGCCCAGACCGGCACCGGCAAGACCGCTGCCTTCACCCTGCCGCTGCTGCAGCGGCTCGCCGAGGGCTCGCCGCCGCCGGCGCGGCAGGTCCGCGCCCTCGTGGTCACGCCCACGCGGGAGCTCGCGGCGCAGGTGCACGACAGCGCCGTCCACTACGGTGCCCACCTGCCCCTGCGCGCGGAAGTCGTCTTCGGTGGCGTCAAGATCAACCCGCAGATCGCGCGCCTGAAGCGCGGCTGCGACATCCTGGTCGCCACCCCAGGCCGGCTCCTGGACCTGCAGCAGCAGGGCGCAGTGGCCTTCGATGCGCTGGAGGTACTGGTCCTGGACGAAGCGGACCGTATGCTCGACATGGGTTTTATTCACGATGTGCGCCGTATCGTCGCCCTCCTGCCCACGAAGCGGCAGACGCTGATGTTCTCGGCAACGTTCTCCACGGAAATCCGCCGCCTCGCCCAGGGCTACCTGCAGCAGCCCCGGGAGGTCGCGGTGGCGCCCGCCAACGCCACCGCCGACACCGTGGAACAGTGGGTCTTCCCGGTGGACAAAGGCATGAAGCCGGACCTGCTGTCGCACCTCATCCGCGAGCGCAACTGGCACCAGGTGCTGGTGTTCTCGCGGACCAAGCACGGCGCCAACCGCCTGGCCAGGCGCCTCGAGCGCGACGGCATCGCGGCCGAGCCGATCCACGGTAACAAGAGCCAGAACGCCCGCACCCGGGCGCTGGAAGGCTTCAAGAACGGACGGGTGCAGGCCCTGGTCGCCACGGACATCGCCGCCCGCGGCCTGGACATCAGCGGCCTGCCGCAGGTGGTGAACTTCGACCTGCCGAACGTTTCCGAGGACTATGTGCACCGCATTGGGCGCACCGGTCGCGCCGGTGCCACCGGACACGCCTACTCGCTGGTATGCGCCGAGGAAGCTGAATACCTGCAGGGCATCGAGCGTCTGATCCGGCGCAGCCTGCCCCGGGAACAGATCGAGGGTTTCGAACCGACGCAGCCGCTGCCCGCGCCGGGCGCCGGCCGGCCCGGGGCGGGAGCGCGCAGCGCACCGGCTAAGCGCGGCCCGAGCGCGAGCCGCAAGACCACACCCGCCGGCCAGCCCCGTCGTCGCCGCCGCGGCGGGCGCGGACGCGCAGGCACCGCCGCTGCCGGCGGCAACCGCTAGTCGCGGTAGCTCAGAGTCCCGCCGACAGCGCCGGGATGACCCGGTGCAGCATCTCGTCGTTCAGGGAGTAATCCACCGGCACCTCCACCAGGTGCACCGCCGGCTCCTCCAGGCACTGGGTCAGCAGCGGCTCCAGCTCTCCGGTGGCGCCGACGCGCCAGCCGCGGGCGCCGTAGGCCTCGGCATAGCGCACGAAATCCGGATTGCCGTAGTCGAGGCCGAAGTCGGGCAGCTGCATGTCTGCCTGCTTCCATTTGATCATGCCGTAGGCATCGTCGCGCAGCACCAGCACCACGACATGCAGGCCGAGGCGTACCGCCGTTTCCAGCTCCTGGCTGTTCATCATGAAGCCGCCGTCACCGCAGACGGACAACACCGGCCGCTCTGGATGCACCAGCTTCGCCGCCATGGCCGACGGCAGCCCGGCACCCATGGTCGCCAGAGCGTTGTCCAGGAGCAGCGTATTCGGCTGCGCTGCCGGATAGTTGCGGGCGAACCAGATCTTGTAGATGCCGTTGTCCAGGGTGACGATGCCCTCGGCGGGCATGACCGCGCGCACGGCCCGCACGAGGCGCTCCGGCCGCAGCGGAAAGCGTTCATCGTCCTCGCACTCCGTGCGGTGAGCGAGGTAGGCCTCGTGGGCGCGACGGAAGAGCTCGAGGTTCCAGTGCGGCTGCGGCGTCACGCGCTCCTTGATCTGCCAGATGCTGTTGGCGACATCCCCCACTACCTCGAGCTGCGGAAAGTAGACCGGGTCGACCACCGCCGAATCGAAGTTGATGTGCATGACCTTGCGCACGTCCTCGGGACGCATGAAGAACGGCGGCTTTTCCACCACGTCGTGACCGACGTTGATAATCAGGTCCGCCGCGGCCACGACCCGGTGCACGAAGTCGTGATCCGACAGCGCGGTGTTGCCGAGGAAGCGGGGGCCGTGCTCGTCGAGCACGCCCTTGCCCATCTGCGTGGTAATGAAGGGGATGTCCGTCTTCGCGACCAGCTCGCGCAGCATCTTCGCGGTCAGCTTGCGGTTGGCGGCGGCGCCGATCAGGAGCACCGGCGAGCGCGCGCCCTCGATCATCGCCACGGCCCGGTCAATGGCCTTGTACTCGGCGATGGGGCGGCGCACCGCGCCCGGCGCAATGAGCCCGGCGTCGGTTTCCTCCACGGCGATGTCCTCCGGCAGCTCGATATGCACCGCCCCCGGACGCTCCTCGTGGGCCAGGCGGAAGGCCTCGCGCACCGCTGCCGGGATGCGATCGCCGCTCACCAGCTGGGTCGTGTACTTGGTCAGGGGCTGCATCATGTCCACCACATCGATGACCTGAAAGCGCCCCTGCTTGCTGGTCTTGATGGGCTTCTGCCCGGTTACCATGAGCATGGGCATGGCGCCGAGCTGCGCATAGGCCGCGGCGGTCACCAGGTTGGTGGCGCCGGGACCGAGCGTGGACAGACAGACTCCCACCTGCCCCGTGAGCCGGCCGTAGGTCGCGGCCATGAAACCGGCGGCCTGCTCGTGGCGGGTGAGCACGAGGCGGATGGAGGACGTGCGCAAGGCCTCGAGAAGATCGAGATTCTCCTCCCCGGGAATACCGAAAACGTACTCCACGCCCTCGGCCTCGAGGGCGCGCACGAACAGATCCGAGGCTTTCATGGCGACTCCTTGGGAAGCAGGGGCAGTATCGTGCCTACGCGGTGCCGCCGGGCGCAGTTCATGCCGGCGGCGGCGCGAGCAGGTCGAGGGCCATAGCAGTCATGGCGGCGGTCTCTTTCTCCTGGAACGACAGCTCGGGGCTGGCGTGAAGCGCCCTGTAGAAGGCGAGGGGCTCGAAGGCAGCAGCCGGCGCGGCGATCATAAGGCAGCAGGGCAGCGCGTATAACGGTCTGGACATCGTCACGTCTCCCGGTGACTTTTAGGTGAGTCTAGCAAATCTCAGCCCCGGCGTGGCCCCATGGCTCAACCCGGCGCGATGCCCGGCGCCAGCAGCGGGTGGTTGCGGCCGGC
>CAYFVG010000007.1:0-25488 GCA_964346365.1 uncultured Alteromonadaceae bacterium | reverse complement strand
GGCCGGCGCTCAGGATCATCGGTATCGCGCCAGCGCTGCACGCAGGCGGTGGAAGCCCTTGTACTCCGCCAGCGCCGGCGGCGTTGCGTCCACGGCCCCGTGCAGCGACTCCAGGGCGCCCGCATGGGCGGCCAGGCTTTCCAGCGGGTGCAGGAAGACCCGGATGGTGAAGACCACGGCACCGCTCCGCGGCAACCGGACCAGGGTCTGCCGTTCCACGCGGTAGTAGAGCGGCGTCCCTTCATCGACCGGCGGCGCGCTGCGGCCGTCATGAAACAGCCCCGCGTCCGCCTGCACAGACCAGTTGAAACGCGCCACCGGGCGTTCCGGGCGCAGGTGGTCGAGGAAGCGGTCGATCCGCGGGGAGAGCGCCTCGTGGATACCCGGCACCGGGTCGTGAATCGCGGTCAGCGGACGGCCTATTTTATCCGCAAGGCGCCAGTGACTGGGGCTGCAGAGGCTGGCGGCGGTCAGCCGGTAGCGATCCTCGTCGCGTTCCAGCAAAAGCAGGTCCTCGGCAACGAGCAGCGACACGGGCCACAGCGGGCTCTCCGTCTCCGGTGGCCAGGGCACCGAGAAGCCACCGGCGGTACAGGTGATCGCGCCGCCGTCCCGGCGGTAGGCATCGCCATGAATCTCGAGCAGATGGCCGAGCAGCCGCTCCGCGAGTTCGCGCTGAGCCGGCAGCGACCCGGACAGCCAGCGGTAGACGTCATCGTGGCGCTCCGCGGCCAGGGCGACCTTGTGCCGGTGAAAGCGGGGCAGGCTGGAATCGACCTCCACCCACCGGTCACCCGCGAGGGGCGACAACCCCATGGCCAGCAGTTCCGCCCGGGTGCAATGCGGCAGATAGCGCGGCGCGCTGTCGTCGAGGATCACGGGGGCTCCTTCCCGAGGCTTTAAAGAGTCGCTACGGTAGCGAAGACGTCCCCTGCACGAGACCCCATCATGCGACTTTTTTTCGGCCTGGACCCGGCGGCAGACGACAAGCGCGCTATCGACAGCTGGCGCAGCCGCATGGCGACCGCCGAGGGCCGGCCGGTGCCGGCGGGGAATTTCCACGTCACCCTCGCCTTCCTCGGCGAGATCCCCGAGCGCCAGCTGGAACGCCTCGGCGATGCGGTGGATCGCCTCGATCTGCCGGAAGCGGATGAACTCTGCCTGGACCGGGTCGGCTATTGGCCGCGGCCGGGTATCTTCTGGGTCGGCCCGGGCGCTCCGCCGGCGCCCCTGAGCACACTGGCGGGACAGCTGGCGCGGATCGCCCAGGGGCTGGGCGCGCGCCGGGATCGACGCCCCTTCGTGCCCCATGTGACACTGTACCGCGACTGCCGCCAACCGCCGCCGGCCCCGGTGGAGCCGCCGCGGCTCCGCTTGCGCTATCGCGGCGTCACCCTTTTCGCCTCACGACCGACGCGGGACGGGGTACGCTACGAGCCCCTGGCCAACTGGGACGGCAGCGCTCAGCGGTAAGCCGCCGCGAAGGCCCGGTCGAGATCCGTTAGCAGGTCGTCCACGGCCTCGAGGCCGGCGTGCAGGCGCAGCAGCACCTCGCCCTCGCCGAGGCGCCCGCCGGCCAGGTCCCGCGTGGGCTTCATGGGCAGCGCCAGGCTCTCGAATCCGCCCCAGGAATAACCCATGCCGAAGAGCTCCAGGGTATCGAGGAAGGTGCCCAGGCGGGCCTCGTCGAGACGGCGGAGCACAATGGCAAAGAGGCCGGAGGCACCGCGGAAGTCGCGCTGGAAAACCTCGTGCCCCGGGCAGCCCGGCAGACCGGGGTGGAGCACCCGCACGACCTCCGGCCGCGCCGCCAGCCGCTCGGCCAGGGCGTAACCCGCGCGCTCGTGCGCCGCCAGGCGCACCGCCAGGGTGCGCAGGCCGCGCCGCGCCAGCCAGGCGTCGTCCGGCGCGAGGTGGCTGCCGTTGCCCAGGGTGTAGCGGCGCAGCCGCTCGTGAAGGTCCCGGTCCCCCGTGGTAGTCACGCCGAACAGCACGTCGGCGTGGCCGTTCAGGTACTTCGTGCCGCTCTGGATCGCCAGGTCGACGCCGTGTTCGAGGGGATTGAACAGGAGCGGCGTGGCCCAGGTGTTGTCGATGGCCGTGAGGACGCCGGCCTCCCGGGCGACCCCGGCAATGGCTGCGACATCCTGCACCTCGAAGGTGACCGAGCCCGGCGACTCGAGGAACACGAGGCGGGTCTTCGGCGTCAGCCAGTCCCGGAGCGCTGCACCGCACAGCGGGTCGTAGAAGGTCGTCTCGATGCCGAGGTCCGCGAGGCGGCCGCGACAGAGCTTGCGCGTGGGCCCGTAGCAGCTGTCGGGCATGAGCAGATGGTCCCCGGGGCGCAGGAAACACTGCAGCACGTCGGCGATCGCACCGAGGCCCGAGGGCGACAGCACGGCGCCGACGCTGCCGTCGAGGGCGGCGAGCGCGTCCTCGAGGGCGCGGGTGGTGGGCGTGCCCATGCGGCCGTAGTAGAGGCGCCGCCGGTCCAGGGGGTCAGCCTCCCCGGCCTTCAGCGCCGCGTAGTCGTCGAAAAGTACCGTGGAGGCCCGGTAGACCGGCGTGGCGACGATGCCCCAGCCGCGGTCAGCGTCATGCACGAGGCGGGTTTCGGGGGCGACGCGGTGGGGTTTCATCGGCGGGTCTCCGGGCCGGCCGGCCGTCTGGACGGGGACGGCATTGTCTGCAAAAGTGGTCGTGGGCGCCGGGGAGGCGGCCACGCCTCTATACCCGCCACCGTGAGAGCCGCATCATGCCGAAAATCATCCTGCACCACTACCCCGCGTCGCCCTTCGCCGAGAAGATCCGCCTGCTCCTCGGCTACAAGGGCGCGAGCTACCGGGCCGTGACTATCCCGGTAATCATGCCCAAGCCCGACCTGATGCCCCTCACCGGCGGCTATCGGCGCACGCCGGTAATGCAGCTCGGGGCCGATATTTACTGCGATACGGCCCTCATCGCCCGGGTCATCGACCGGTTGCTGCCGGAGGGCAGCATCTACCCGCCGGGCAACGAGGCGACCGTCGCGGCGACCGCGCGCTGGACCGACAGCGTCTTCTTTCGCACCTGTATCTCGGTGGCCTTCCAGCCGAAGGCCCTCGCCGAGAGCCCCCTCTTCCAGGACCCGGCGGCCGCCGAGGCCTTCCGCCGCGACCGCGCCGAACTGGCCGGGGGTGCCAGCCTGGGCATGGCGCTGGAGACGGCCCTGCCGCTGTTTCACAACCACCTCGACAACCTCGACCGGCAGCTCGCCACCGGCGCCTTCCTGTTCGGCAACCAGCCGACGGAAGCGGACTTCGCGACCTACCACTGCTGCTGGTTCGTCTATCGCAACGCCGCACTGGCAAGCGAGTTCGATCCCTATCCGAATCTGCGCCAGTGGCTGGCCGTGATGCGCGAGTTCGGCCACGGCGAGCTCGAGGAACTCGCCGCCGCCGAGGCCCTCGACATCGCCGCCGCGGTGTCGCCGCAGGTCGCCGAGGGGCAATCCCTGGCCGAGCTGGACGGCCTGCGCCCGGGGGAGCGTGTAGCGGTCATGCCCACGGACTACGGCCTCGACCCGGTCCGCGGCGTGCTCATGCAGTCCAGCATCGAGCACCTGAGCCTGCTGCGCGAGGATCCGCGGGTGGGCACCGTGGCCGTGCACTTTCCCCGCGTCGGCTACCAGGTGCGCCGCGCGACAGACGACGAGTGACTGAGAGCAACGCGCCCGTGAAGTCGCCACCGATCCGTGTGCGTTCGAGCATGAAGGCGGCACCGGCGACGGCATGACCGTCGGTGGGGGCCTGCGGATCGCCATCGCAGGCGGTGAGGACCCGGGTCGTCGCGAGGGCGGGCGGCAGCCGCCTCATGCCTCCCCGCCACGGGCGCGGACCAGCCGCGCCGTGGTGGTAGCCGTGGCTGTGAGCCGACCGTCGGCGGTGAAGAGCCTGCCGCTCATAAAGCCGGTGCTGCGACCGGCCCGGTCGAGGTAGCCGACGGCGTGGTAGCGACCGGCGCGCGAGGGCTCGAGGAAGCTGACCTTCACCTCCAGCGTGGCGACGTTGGTAATACCCGGCACGAGCGCGAAGGCGGCGTGCGACATGGCCGCATCGAGCATGGCCGTGACGAAGCCGCCCTGGATGATGTCCACGGAATGGCAGTAGTCGCGGCTGATCTCGAAATGCATGGTGCAACTGGCGGCGGTGTGATCCACCGCGGCCACGTGACCACAGAGCAGATCCAGAAAATCGGGGCGCATGGCGTTCATGCGCTCGATGACGGCGCGGGTGTCGGCCGCGGTCCCCCCCTGACTGTTTTCCCCGTGCGCGGTTGCATCGTCCATGGCGTATCCCCTTTCCCGGTTGCATCGCGATCATAGCCCACGGGGCCTCGCCGGGGCCACGGCAGGCCTGCATCGACGCCGCGCTGGCGTGCGGGGATAGCGACCGGACTCCGGGCGCCTTCTACCCGCGGAAGGCCGCATAGGCGGCGACAGGCTGGACCAGGGCAGCAGGCTCGATAGTGTTGCCGCCGGCAGCTGCCGAAAGTCGCCGACCGTTACCGAAAGTTGGAGAGGGCCACAGTGAACCGACGTCAGGCCCGAAAGCTGATCGCCGCCAGAGACTCCTCGTCGCTACAGGTGATCGTGCTGGTCTTGAAGTTGAGATCGACGAACAGCTCGCAGAAGTGCTCCCCGCGGCGCCAGGCCATGGCGACGCTGGAGTCGTTCGAGTAGAGCAGTTCGAATGCGCCGTCGAAGGCCGGGTGCCGGTTGCGGAAGCGCATAAGCGCCAGCAATCGCTGCACCACCGGTCGCTGCACTGCGCGCTCCACGGCCTCGAGGCTGTAGTAGCTGCGGTTGATGTCCCGGAGCTCTCCCGTATGCTCCATGAGCCCCGTGTCGTTGCAGCCCGCGAGCAGGCCCACGTAGTACACCTGGGGAATACCGGGGGTGAAGAACTGGATCGCCCGGGCGGCGATGTAGGCATCGTCGTTCTGCATCAGGGCGTCGTAGTAGGTGCAGGTCAGCTGGTAGATTGCGCCGACGCTGTGGATGTTCGCCGCGGACTTGCGCAGGATCGGATCCGCGCTGCGCGCGTCGATATTGCTGATGAGCACCTCGACCTTATCCTCGGGCAGGAGGCCCTCCACGTCCGGGATGCAGATGCCGTCGTGGGTGTCGAGCACCGTGACCATGTTGCGCGGGCACATGCGCAGCCACTGCTTCAGGTGGGTGCTGTTGGCGTCGAGGAGCGAGTAGAGCAGCAACGGGGGCAGCGCGAAGCCATAGGGGCGCATATCGCGGCGGCTGAGGGCGTACTGGTAGCTGTAGTGGTCATGCACCTCGGGCAGGCACTCCGCGCCGTGGGCCTTCGCCACCCCGTTCACCCATTCCAGGAGCCGGTAGACATCCGGCTCCACCAGGAAGCAGCTGGTGCCCATGCGTTTGGTGGTATAGCCGAACGCGTCCAGGCGCAGGAGCTTCGCGCCGCGGGCCGTGAGGAAGGTGATGTAGTCTTCCATCAGCGTATAGGCCAGCGGTGCGTTGTAGTTGAGGTCGATCTGGTGCTCCGTGAAAGTGCACCAGACCCGGGCACTGCCGCCGTTGTCGAAGCTGACCTCCCGGAAGGGCTCCTTCTCCTTGCGGATATGAATCTTCGCGAGATCGTCCGCGGTGATCTCGCCGAGCTTGTCCACGTCCACGAACAGGTCTGCCCAGGGCGATTCGAAGCCGCGGGCGAGGAAGTCGCGAAACTCCGCCGACTCGTCGGAGATGTGGTTGATGGTGAGATCGACGCAGAGGTCGTAGGCACCGGCGAGGGCCTCGATATCGTCCCAGTCGCCGTAGCGCGGATCCACTTCCCGGTGCGTCAGCGGCGAAAAGCCCGCATCCGCATTCGAGGGGTAGAAGGGCAGCAGGTGCACACCACCGATAGCCTCCGCGAAATGCGCCTCGATGACCTTGCGGAGATCCTTCAGATCCTCGCCCAGGCGATCCGGGTAGCAGATCAGCTGTATCGCGTTGCGTAAGGCCATGGCGTACTTCGGCGAGGCGCCTGGCCTCAGCTGCTCCGGGCGTGGGCGCGCACCGCGTCCATGAACTCGCTACCCCAGAGCGTGATGTCGTAATGGCGCACCGAGTCAAAGGCCTCGGCGAGCCGGCTGCGGGCCTCGTCCCGGTTCAGGGTCAGCGCCAGGTAGCAGGTGGTGACCAGCTCATGGGGGTCGTGGGGGTTGGTGAGGATGGCGCCGCGGAGCTCCGCGGCGGCGCCGGCGAACTCCGACAGCACCAGCACGCCACAGCCCCGGGTCTTGCCCTGGGTAGCGACGTACTCCTTGGCCACCAGGTTGAGTCCGTCGCGCAGCGGCGTGATCCACATGACGTCGGCGACGGCGTAGTACGCCACCAGCCGCTCGAAAGGCACGCTGCGGAAGAAGAACTGCAGCGGATTCCAGCCGATCTGGCCAAAGCGGCCATTGATCCGGCCCACCGTCTGCTCGATCTGGCTCTGCAGCTCGTCGTAGATGGTCATGCCGGACGCTGCGGGCACGCAGATCGTCACCAGGGTTACCTTGCCCAGCAGTTCCGGGTTTTCCTCGAGCAGCGTCTCATAGGCGACCAGCTTCTCGAGGATGCCCTTGGTGAAGTCGAGGCGCTCCACGGAGAGGATCAGCTTGAGCCCGCGCAGTTCCTCGCGCAGCTCCGTGATCCGCGCCTGCACCGCGTCGTCATCGAGGGCGCGCTGCACCCGATCCAGGTCAAGACCCACCGGGTGGGCGCCGAGGCCGATGCGCCGGCCGGCCACTTCGATTTCCGAGGTCATCTCCTCAAGGCCCACGGCACAGCCGTAGGTAAAGAAGCGCGGAGCGCAATTGACCTTCTCGAGCACCTGTATGGGCATGACGCCCCGCGCCACGTCAACGAAATTCTCCGCCTGCCGGGGGATGTGAAAGCCGATGTAGTCGCACTGCAGCAGGCTGCCGACGATCTGCCGGCGCCAGGGCAGGACGTTGAACACGTCCGCCGACGGAAAGTAGGTGTGGTGGAAAAAGGCGATGGTGACGTCCGGGCGCAGCTCCCGCAGGTGGGCCGGTACCATCCACAGGTTGTAGTCGTGTATCCAGACGACCGCGCCCTCGGCAGCCTCGGCGGCGGCGCGCTCGGCGAAGCGCCGGTTGACATCGAGGAACACCTTCCAGTGCTCCTCGTGGAAAATCGCCCGCTCCCAGAAGGTATGCAGCGTCGGCCAGAAGGCCTCCTTCGAGAAGCGCTTGTAGAAAATCTCGACGTCGGCCTCGGAGAGCGCTACCCGTGCCGCCACCAGTTTCGGGTAGCGCGCCAGGTCCACATCCGTGTGTACCTCGAAGGCACCGAGCTCCGGGTCGTCTATGGCCCAGGCCACCCAGGAGCCGGCGCGCCCGTCGGCAAAGAACGACAGCAGCGTGGGCAGGATGCCGTTCGGGGACTTCGGCCGCCGGCGCTTGCGTTCGCCGTCTTCGACGTACTCCTCGTAGGGCAGCCGGTGGTACACCATGACCAGCTTCGACTTGCCCGTGCGGCTCACGGCCTGCAGCTCCGCGTCCACACCCTCGCTGCCGAGGAAGCCGAAGTAGCGGAAAGCCTCGAGGATACCGCCGGCGCCCGCTTCGCGGGCGTGGTAGACGCGGGCGAGTTCCTGGGTGGCAAGCAGCAACCCCTCTTCCGAGTCGCCCACGCAGACGCCCTTGAAGCTCTGCTCGTACATGGACAGGTCATTCAGCGTGTCGCCGGCGACCAGGACCTCTTCCGGGTCGAGACCGAGGTGGGCCACCAGCCGGGTCAGCGTACGGCCCTTGTTGACCCCCTTCGGCAGGACATCGAAGTATTTGCCCGCGGAGAAAAGCAGGTCGCAGCCGAGATCCGCTACCGTGCGGCGTACCGCCGCATCGACGTGGTGCTCCTCGCAGAAGTAGGAGCAGCGGCGCTCCTGCGGCACTTCCTGGCGCTGCAGGGCTGTGAAGGGGGCCAGCGCCTCGGCCACGACATGCTCACCGGGCCAGAGCTGGTCGATAGGTTCCTGCAGCGCGAGCACGGGCTGCTGTGTCTCGCCATGCACGACCGTCGCACCGACATCGGCGATGATGTAGTCCGGAGCTGGGATGGTCGGGTCGGCGAGGAGCGGTAGCACGTGCTCGAGGCCCCGGCCTGTCACGAAGACAAGATCGATGTCCGGGTGGGCAGCGATCAGCTGGTAGAGCCTGAGGCGGCCTTCCTGGTCGCCGCCGAGAAAGGTGCCGTCGAGGTCTGTGGCTAGAAGCATAACGCCTGGCGCCGGGCTGCCGGTCGGTTGCAGGGCCTGACTCCGTCGCCGTGGCCCGCGCCGCTGGTTCCTCCTGTAGGGATACTCGGGTCGATAGAATTGGGGGCGCGACCGGCAAAGCCTGTCACACACCCGCAAAACTTTATCACAGGGTCCGGAAGCAGCCAACGGCCCGTCGAAGCGCAGCCCACTAGCCGGCGTAGCTCACGGCTATTTTGCTTTCTCGCCGAGAGATTGCGCGCTGCAGGACACTAGAGACGGATCACCACCCCCCAGGTCCCGCAGGCCAGCAGCCCGAGCTGGCAGAGCATGCCCAGACCCATGCCCGGGCCGCGCTTGGCCGGGTCCCTGACATAGGCGTTGCGGTAAAGAATGCGGCCCAGGAAGAACCCCAGACCGAGGAGTGGCGCGACGATGGGCGGATCGAACCAGTAGGCGGTAATCCACAGGGCCGGCAGTACGATGAGCAGTTGCTCCAGGGTATTCATCTGCACCCGGTAGGCCCGGTCGAAATCCGGGTGACCGCTGCAGGCCGGCGCCTCGATGCCGTGGCGCACCCGTTCCCGGCCGACAAGCATGGCGAAGGCGAGGTACTGCAAGACAAGAAGCAGGGTAACAAGGGCGGTCAATTCCATGGGGCGGTCGCTCCGGTACGATCGTTCTCCTCAGCATAGCGCGACGACCGGCGCCGCGCACCGGCCGCGACGAATTTCACCGCCGCGCGCCTTAGTGGCCCACTAGTGGGCCACTAGACGGCGTGCGGGTTCGCCCGCTCGATGAGCGCGGCGACGTCGACGCCGCGGGGCAGCGTGCCAAAGCTGCGGTCGCCGCTGCCGCCGAGCCGGGAGCGGATGAAGGCATCGGCCACCGCCCCGTTCCCTGCACGCAGCAGCAGGCTGCCCTGGGCGACCAGGGCCAGGCGGTCGACCAGGGAGCGGGCCCGGTACTCGAGGTCATCGCTGTTGCCGAGGGCGACCTCCAGCTCGGCGACAGCGGTGTCGAGCACCGGGTGATCGCCCGCCGTCTTCGCGAGCTCCCGGTGCCAGGCATCGAGGGCTTCGGGGCTCTTGGCCACCGCGCGGAGCAGGTCCAGCGCCTGCACGTTGCCCGACCCCTCCCAGATCGCGTTGATCGGCGCGTCCCGGTACAGGCGCGCGAAGATGAAGTCCTCGGTCACGCCATTGCCACCGAAGCACTCCATGGCCTCGTAGACGTGGAACGGCGTGCGCTTGCAGATCCAGTACTTGCCCGTGGGCAGGCCCAGGCGCAGGAGCAGGCCCTCGTGTTCGTCACCGGCGAGGCTCCGGTCCAGGGCCTCACCCATGCGCAGCGTCAGGGCCAGGGAACCCTCCACCTCCAGCTGCAGGTCCGCCAGCACGTTGCGCATGAGCGGCTGGTCCACCAGACGCTTGCCGAAGGCGCTGCGCCCCAGCGTGTGATTCACCGCCTGGGCCACGGCCTGACGCTGGGCGGCGCTGGAGCCGATCATGCAGTCGAAGCGGGTCATGGCGACCATCTCGATGATGGCCGGCACACCGCGGCCCTCGTCACCGATCATCCAGCCGAGAGCGCCGCGCAGCTCGATCTCCGAGGAAGCATTGGCAACATTGCCCACCTTGTTCTTGAGACGCTGTACCTGGATCGGGTTTTTGCTGCCGTCCGGCCGCCAGCGAGGCACCAGGAAACAGGACAGCCCGCCATCGCTCTGGGCAAGCATCAGAAAGGCGTCGCACATGGGTGCCGAGGTGAACCACTTGTGGCCCACCAGCTCGTAGTCGCCACCGGAACCACCGGCGCCGAGCGGGCGGGCCGTCGTGGTATTGGCGCGCACGTCGGAGCCGCCCTGCTTTTCGGTCATGCCCATGCCGATGGTCAGCGCGCTTTTTTCCGTGTGCGGCACGTTGCGCGGGTCGTAGCCCCGGGCGAGTACCCCGGGCAGCCAGGCGTCGCCCACGGCTGGCGTGAGCTTGAGGGTGGGTACGGCAGCGAAGGTCATGGTCAGCGGGCAGCCGTGCCCGGACTCTACCTGCGCCTGCAGGTAATACTGCGCCGCCCGCGCCACGTGGGCGCCGGGCTTCGGGTCGGTCCAGGGCCGGCTGTGCAGGCCGGCTTCCAGGCCCAGGGCCATGAGCCGGTGATAGGCCTCGTGGTAGCGCACCTGGTCGACGCGGTAACCCTGGCGGTCGTGGCCGTGGAATTGCGGCCTGTACTCGTTGGCGAGAAAGCCCCACTCGATGACTTCGGCGCTGCCGCAGCGCTCGCCGTGGGCGTCCAGGGCATCTTCTGCCCAACCGGCGCCGTGCCGGGCCATCCCCTCGCGGAGGGCCGTATCGCCGCGGTAGCTGTTGACGCCCTCGAGGGCAGAAGACTGGTTGCATACCTCGTGGGTCCGGGCGAGGTGATCGACGGAAAAGATGCTGTTATCGGTGGTCATACCGGGCTCCTGCCTCGACCCTGTTCCGGGCCATTGTTGGTCTCTCCATGCGTGCCATGCGTGGGTTCGCCATGCATGAGGTCGCCATGGTAGCAGAGCCTCGCCGCCCTTACCCGCCGTGGCGCGCCTCGCCACAGTGCCAGCAGAGCTCGAAGGTCGCGGGGCTTTCACTGCCGCAGCGCGGACAGCGCCAGTCAGCTTCCTCGATCGCCGCCTGCGTCCGCTCGATAGCGATACGCGCCCGCTCCGCATCGCGGCTGCGGGTCACCCAGAGCTCCGGCCAGGTATCGATGGGCGCCAGCTCTCCCGCCGCACCGGCCGCGTACTCGTTGTGAACGACACAGGCAATACCCAGCCGCTCCAGGGCGTGACGCGCCTGGGCGACGAGGAGGTGGCTGGGGTGGGTGTAGACGAGTTCCAAGCGCGTCTTTTGCCAAAGCTGACTCGCCTCATGGTAACGCAATCACCGAGATAAGCGTGGTTTCCGGGAGCCCGACGGAGAACGCCGGGGCGGAACAACCGCCGCGCGGGCGTCTGTCAGGGCGCCGCGTAGGTCGCCACCAGGAAACGCTCGCGCAGCTGCGCAAGGTCGGCCGCATCCACACCGATCCTCTCTTCGAGGTACGCTTCCACAGAACCGAAGTCCTGCTCGATGTGATCCAGCGCAAACCGCAGGAAGGGCACGCCATCGTCGGTGAGCAGCGGCTGGGCAGCGCTGTTTCCCTCCCTTTCCTCGGCGTAGCGCAGCATCATCTTCGCGAACCAGTTGTCCTCGGCCGCCGCCACCAGGTCCACATCCCCGCGCTCCACCGCGGGCCGGCGGTAGCGCGTGGACTGCAGATAGTCCTGCACCACCACGTCCCTCGGCACACCCAGCGCGATCAGCAGCAGGGCCGATGTGAGGCCGGTGCGGTCCTGACCGGCCGAGCAGTTGACCACCAGTGGAACCTCGCCGGCGACGAGCGCATCAAAGAACAGCGTCATCTGTGGCGCAAGCTGTTCCGGAAAGTAGCGGTAAACTTCCGCCATGCCCTTGAGTTCGCCGTTCTCATCGACCATGCGTCCGACCAGGTCGCGCATGCTGTAGTCGTGGGCGATCAGTTCTACATCCTGAGCGGCCGCCCAGTGATTCGGGTAGAGATCCCGCTCTTCGCTGGAGCGGAGGTCGATCACGCGCTTGAAGTCGAAGCCGTCAAGGTACGCCTGGTCCTCCTGGGTCAGCGAGGTCATGGCGCCGGAGCGAAACAGCAGGCCCCGACGCACCTGCCGACCGTCGGCGGTAAAATAGCCTCCCATGTCCCGAAAGTTCGAACCGCCCTCGAGCGGCAACAGGCGATCGTAGCTTTCCAGCGGCACCGCTGCGCCGGCCGGCTCGCCTGCGACGTCGGCCAGCGTCGGCAGCGCGAGCGGCGCAAGAGCGAACACGATCGCTGTTCCCAGGTGGCGCAGCCGGGGTTTCATGGATGGCGATGGGCAACGCGTCATGGCGATCTCCTGAGGGGCCACTAGAGGGGCCATTAGTAGTTAACGCGCAGGCCGACCATGTAGTGGCGGCCAAAGCTCTCGGACTGGTTTATCGTGCCGTTGCCGGCAAAGCGGACATCGGTTTCGTCGGTGATGTTGTTGAAGTTGGCGTAGATCGAGGCAATCGCGCCGGCGAGATCGAGGGGCAACTCGTACATGATCGTGGCATCTACCCGCTCCATCTCGCCCCAGAACTCTTCCGGGTCCTCGATGGGCGAGATCCACTCGTCGCGATACTGGTAGTTGATCCGTGCCGACAGGCCGTAGTTCTCGTAGAACAGCGAGGCGTTGTAAATCAGGTCCGACGTGCCGGGCAGACCCAGCTGGCGCCCGTCGAGAGCCTCGAATTCGCTGTCGATAAAGGTCGCGTTGGCGCTGAAACCGAGGCCGCCTAAGGGGCCGTCGAAGTAGTCGATCGCCGAGAACATGAGGTTGGCTTCCAGGCCGCTGAGCTTGCCGTTGTCGCCGTTGGCGGCACCGCTCAGGCGCCAGGCCTCGCCGGCCGCCGACGGCAGGTAGACGCCGCCGTCGACCGTGCTGACATCCTGGTAGATCACGTTGTCGATCTCGCGGTGGAAGGCACCCAGCGACAGGATGCTGGCCGTGGCGTAATACCATTCGAGGGACAGGTCGACGCCGATGGTCTCCTCGGGGTCGAGGAAGGGGTTGCCGCCGCTCACCTGCTGATCTGTGGGGCTCACGATGGCGCCCGCCCGCCACTCGTTGTAGGTCGGACGGTTCACACCGCTGGAGGCGGACACCCGGAACTTCAGGTCCTCGGCCAGGTCGACGTTCACATGCACCGACGGGAGTATGTTGAGGAAATCATCCTCGACGGTGAGCGGCTGGTCGCCGGCGAGACCCGAACTGGTGTAATCGGTCTGCTCCAGGCGCAGGCCGTAGACCACGTTGCCCCAGTCGAAGCGGGTCGTCGCCATCCCGTACGCGGAGATAATGTCCTCGTCGATCGCCACCTGCTCGTCCGGGGAGGCATTGATCTCCGCCGGCAGAAGACCGGAGGCCACCCAGGCATCCTGCACGCCTTTGCTGTCGTAGTAGGTGGCACCGATACTATTGGTGGTATTCGACTCCCAGGGCACGCCGGTATCGAAGCTGGCGATGTCCACTTCAGCAGGGAAGCCACCGAACTCCACGACAAACACGAAGCCCTCGGACTCGCGCTGGTCGTACTGCGCGCCGAAGGCCAGCGTGCTGTCACGCCCGAACAGGGTGACATCCCGGCTGGCGTCCAGCTTGAGCTTGTTGTTCTCGATATCCATGCGGTTGCCGAGATCGATCCCCAGATCCTGCAGGAAAGCAGCCTGATCGAGGGGGGCGGCAAGGCTCAGGAGCGGGTCTTCGAGGTCGCTGACATCGTAGCTGGCAACGGTGCCGGCGCCGACGCTGAGGGCAATCGGTAGGCGCTGGGAGAACTCGGTTTCCGTGTAGTTCAGCCGCGCCTTGATATCCCAGCCCGCAGCCAGGAAATCCGCGCCGAGGGTGTTGGTAAAGGTGGAGTTCTTGTAGTCGCCGTAGCGCACGAAGCGGCTGATCCCCATCGGCACGTCGCCGACCTGCGTGCCCGCCTGCGGCGCTGACGCGGCGAAGACATACTGCGTCAGGTCCTCGCTGTCGAGAAACTCGCTGTAAAGTGTGGAGGCGAACAGGGACTGAAGCGCCCCCTCACTGCGGTACTCGACACGGCCACCGTAGGCCGTATCCTCGCGCTCGACCAGATAGTTGCGAAAATCGAGCTCGTTGACGACCAGTGTGCCGTCGGCATCCCGCTCAAGTTCGAACTCGCGGTTATCGGTGAGCTGCTCGCGCCGGTTGTTGGAGTAGAAGCCGACCACGCCGAACTGCTCACCGGACCAGGACGCGCGAACGCTGTTGCGCTCGACGTCACCGCCGCCGAGATCCTGCTCGCCCATGCCCACGTCCAGGGCCAGCGAGAGCCCCTCAATATCAAAGGGCTTGAAGGTCTGTATATTGATGTAACCGGCAACGGACTCGCCGGGCATGCTGGGCAGAATCGCCTTGTTGGCATCGACGCGACTGGTAATGGTCGCCGGGAGGCTGTCGAAGCGCGGAATCCGTCCGTTCTCGGCGCCGGGTACGTCGATACCGTCAAAGGCGATACCCGTATAGCGGAACGGCGCGCCGCGCATGTTCAGGTAGCGCGCCTGGCCCTGGTCCCGCTCCACGGCGACGCCGGGCAGCCGCGACAGCGAGTCGGCGAGATTCTGATCCGGGAAACGACCGATCGTATCGGCGGACACAACGTCCACGTAATTGTCGGCAAAGCGCTTGGCGTCCAGCGCCGCCTGCTGGGAATCACGGATCGGGCTGGCGACCACGTAGACTTCCTCGATGGTGCCGGCCTCCTGCGCCGCTGCCGGCAGGGCGGCGGCGAGGCCGGCGACGAACAGGCCGCTGTAA
Organism: uncultured Alteromonadaceae bacterium; assembly: GCA_964346365.1. Taxonomy (GTDB): domain Bacteria; phylum Pseudomonadota; class Gammaproteobacteria; order Pseudomonadales; family Halieaceae; genus Pseudohaliea. The sequence goes on along the minus strand of CAYFVG010000007.1, from coordinate 10,806 downwards.
AGGGGGGTGTGCAGGGTCATAAGAGGCTGGCTCCAATCGCTGAATTTCTGCGCCAGCCTGACCGCGCTTTTTGACCAGGGCGTGACATCCCCGTGACGCTTTTATGAAACTTTGCTGTCAAAGCGGCGCCGACCGGGCACGGCGCGATCGCGATGGAAAAAACGCGATACACTCGTCACTCCGATCGCCGTTCCCTGATGCCCATGTATCGATGGCTTGTGTGTTGTCTGCCCCTCCTGCTTCCGGGTGCTGCCATGACCGCCACTGACGAACAGGCCGTCCTGCGCATCGCCACCTTCAATGCCTCCATGGAGGGCGGCAACTATGTGGCCCCGGACGAGACGCCCCGGGGCGGCGAACTGCCCGCCGCCCTGGCGGCCGGTGACCACCCGCAGCTGCGCAACGTCGCCGAGATCATCCGGCGGGTGCGGCCGGACATCCTGCTCATCAACGAGTTCGATTACACGGCGGAGCCGGACGCAGCTGTCGACCTGTTCCGCCGCAACTACCTGGAGACCCCGCGGGACAACCTTCCGCCCGTGGTCTACCCGCACGCCTTCACCGCGCCGGTGAACACGGGCGTGGACTCGGGCTTCGATCTCGACCGCGATGGCGTGGCCAGCGGCCGCGGGCAGGACGCCTGGGGCTATGGCCTCTACCCGGGGCAGTACGGGATGGTGCTGCTGAGCCGCTTCCCCATCGAACGCGAGCAAGCGCGTACTTTCCGCCGCTTCCGCTGGCGCGACATGCCCGACAGCCTGCTCGAGGGACTGCGCGCGCCCGACGGGTCGCCGTGGTATCCCGCCGCGATCCGGGAGCAGTTCCCGCTGTCGTCAAAGGCGCACTGGGATATACCCGTGACCGCGCACGGCGAGGTCCTGCACGTCCTCGCCAGCCACCCGACGCCACCGGTCTTCGACGGCCCGGAGGATCGCAACGGCCGGCGCAACCACGACGAGATACGTTTCTGGAGCGACTACCTGGCCAGCGATGGCCGCGGGGACTATCTGTACGACGACCGGGGCGGCCGCGGCGGACTGCGCGGGGAGCGCTTCGTGGTCCTCGGCGACCTGAACAGCTCGCCGGTGGAGGGCGACAGCCGCCGGGCTGCGATTACCGCGCTTCTCTCACACCCTGCGGTCGATGGCAGCGTCGTGCCGGAGAGCATCGGCGGCGCCGCAGCGCGGCCGGAAAACCCGCAGGCAGCCACCCACACTGCCGCCTGGGGGCAGCGTGCCGACTACGCCCTGCCCTCCCGCGTCGGCTGGTCGCTACTGGGCGCCGGCATCTTCTGGCCCGCCCCCGGGGAGCCTGGCGCGGGCCTGGTGACGGCGCGGGCCAGCTCCTCGGACCACCGCCTGGTCTGGCTGGACCTGCGCCTGGAATGAGCCGTCCGGAGTCAGCCGCCGTCGAGCACAACGCGATTGCGCCCGGCATCCTTGGCGGCGTAGAGCGCGCGGTCGGCGCGGTCGATCACTGACTCCGGGGGCTCGCTGCCGGCGGAGACGGCCACCCCCAGGCTGACGGTCAGCGAGATGCCCTCGGCAAAAGGCTCTGCGGCAACGGCGGCCCGGATTTTTTCTGCCACCGCGACCGCTCCGTCGCGATCCGTGCCCGGACAAAGGAGCAGGAATTCCTCGCCGCCCCAGCGACCCACAAGATCAATGGCGCGCACGGACCCGGCCAGGCGCTCACCGAGGGCAAGCAGGACCCGATCCCCCACGAGATGGCCGTAGTTGTCGTTGATCGCCTTGAAGTGATCGAGGTCGATCATCGCCACCGCCATCTGCTGCCCAGTCCGGTCGGCGAGCGCAAGGGCGCGCGCCAGCTCGAGATCGAGCTTTTCCCGATTGGCTAGCCCCGTCAGCCCATCGACCTGCGCATGCTCCCGCAGGCGCGCGAAGGCTGCCTCCCGGGTACGCTCACTGAAACGAAAGATGAGCGCGTGAGCCAGCAGCACCTCGGCACAGTTCAGCACCGCGCCGAGCGTGAGGGGCGCCGGACCGAGCTGCTCGTACTGGAGCAGCAGGGCGACGAGTACGATCGAGGAAAACACCACGGTCACGCGCAGGCCATCGCGCGAGCCGAGCAGAAAGAAGGCAATGGGCGGCAGCACGGTAACCCAGAGCAGGGAGGCGTTGCCGGCCCGGGCCAGGTAGAGGAAGGAAAGCAACAGGCCGGCGAGAATGAGAATCGCGGCCCAGCTCGCACTGTGGAGCCGGCCGCCGCCCCGCTGGTACCACCAGGCGGCGAGGCTCGCGGCCATGGCGGCGGCATCGATGACGGCGAGCTGCGGGGCGGCAAACAGGAACAAATTCAACAGGCCGAGGACCGCGCCGTAAAGCGCCATAAGAGCGAGCACAATGTGGAGCAGCGTCGCCTGGCTCTCTTCGAGGATGTCGTCACTGGCCGACGCCATGAAGCTCTTCACAGGATACCGCGGCGCGCCAGTTTAACGCACGGGCGTTGCCGCCGGGCAATCCGCGGCGGCAGGTACGGCCCGGCCGGGGCGCCGTCGGTAAACTCCCGCGGGCCGTTGCCCGCCCTGCCTTGCGCACCATCACGGCTGGTTTGCGCACGGAGCTTTGCGAAACACGCGCCGGGCAGCGATAGCGGACACTGAAGAAGTTCCGGAAGCATTTCGGTGATATTACTCAAAGTCGCTCCGTTCCGGCCCGTTTTAACGAAAGTGACACATAGCTGCCCTAGTCTTCGCCGGACTATCCAATCCATCAAAGGAAGGCGTCCCATGCATCCGTCCCTCACAAAAATCTTTGCGCGCAGGGCTCTGGTCCGCGCCATCGCCGGCGCCTCCGTCGTCGGCAGCTTCGGGCTGACCGCGCCGGTCCAGGCCCAGGAAACCACCGCCGCGGTCCGCGGTGTCGTCACCTCGGGCGGCCAGCCGGTCGCCGGCGCCAAGGTCACCGCCCGGAGCCTGGGGACCGGGCTGTCCCGCTCCACTACCACCGATGCGACCGGTAATTATTTCATCCGCCAGCTCCCCGCCGGCGTCAACTACAGCATCCGTGTAACCTCGCCACAGGGTAGCGCCAGCACCGAGCGCGTGAACCTCGCGGTAGGCCAGCAGGCGCAGCTGGACTACGCCCTGAACGCCATCGAGGAGGTGGTGGTCATGGGCACGGCCGTCGAGGTTGCCGATACGGCTATCGGCCCGACGGCAGTCTTCGATATCAGTGACCTCCAGGACTCCCCGGCCATCAACCGGAACATCAACGACGTCATTCAGCAGGATCCGCGCATCTACGTCGACCAGTCCTCTTCCGCCGACGCGATTCAGTGCAACGGGGCCAACCCGCGCTTCAACAGCCTGACCGTGGACGGTATCCGTCTCAACGATGGCTTTGGCCTGAACTCCAACGGCTATCCGACGCAGCGCATGCCCTTCCCCTTCGACGCCATATCCAGCGTCGCGGTCGAGATGGCGCCCATGAGCGTCATCTACGGTGGCTTCTCCGCTTGCAACATCAACGCCGTCACCAAATCCGGCAGCAACGAGCTGTCCGGCTCCGTGTTCCTGGACTACACGGACGACAATATGCGCGGCGATACCCTCGAGGGCGACGACGTCCAGATCACGGACTTCGACGAAACCCGCTACGGCTTCGAGCTCGGCGGCGCCATCATCGAGGACAAGTTATTCTTCTACGGCGCCTACGAAAAGTACGAGGGCGTCGACTTCAACGACCGCGGGGCTATCGGCAGCGGTGCCGTGAACGAGGTGCTGGTCACCCAGGGAGAACTCGACGAGATCGCCCGGATCGCCCGCGACGTGTACCAGTTCGACCCGGGCACGAGCACGCCGGGCACCATTGACTTTGAGGACGAGAAATACATCGGCAAGCTCGACTGGTACATGACCGACACGCAGCGCCTCGCCCTCAGCTACATGTACAACGAGTCGGTCAATGCCACGCCGTCGGACGGCGAAAACGTCGAATTCGAGTTCTCGGACCACTTCTACAACCGCGGCGCGGAGCTCGACTCCTACATCGCCAGCCTTTACTCCGACTGGACAGAAAACTTCTCCACGGAGATCCGCATCGCCCGCACGGAAGTCGACTTCGTGCAGGTGCCCCGGGCCGGCAATGACTTCGGTGAGATCCGCGTGGAGCTGGAGGACGTGGATGTCTACCTCGGCGGCGACGACAGCCGCCACGCCAATGCCCTCGAGTACACCATCGACCAGTTCGTCGCCCGGGGCCGCTACCAGCTGGGCGCGCACACGATCACCGGTGGCTATGAGCGCGAGGCCTACGACATCTTCAACCTGTTCTACCAGCACGTGGACACGGAAATCCGCTTCGGCAGCATCGACAACTTCCGCAACGGCCTCGCAGATCGGGTCTACTACGGCAATGCGATCAGCAACAACCAGGATGACATTGCCGAGGCTTTTGAGTACGCAATCAACTACTTCTATCTGCAGGACGAATGGCAGGTGAACGACCAGCTGACCGTGACCTACGGCTTGCGCTACGACTCCTACGAGACCGAAGATGCACCGAACCTGAACCAGAACTTTCTGGCCAGCTATGGCTTCGGCAACAACGAGACGCTCGATGGGCGCGACCTGCTGCAGCCGCGCTTGGGCTTCACCTACGACTTCTCCGACGACCTGTCCTTTCGCGGTGGCATCGGCCTGTTCTCCGGTGGCAACCCGAACGTCTGGCTGTCGAACACCTACAGCAACACCAACACGACAGCGGTGCAGGCCCGCATCGACGGCATGGATCTCTTCGCCCAGAACTATGTCAACTGTGAAGACGGCGTGCCGGTCTGCGGCCCGGGCTACGGTGTGCCGCAGGACATCGCCGACGTGGTCGCCGCCGGTGACGGTTCCAACTTCGAGATCAATTTCCTCGACCCGAACTTCGACATTCCCAGCGAATGGAAATACACGGCGGGCCTGACCTGGCTCGCGCCGATGGACATCACGGTCACCGCAGACCTGCAGATCAGCCGTGGCGAGGACACCGCCATCTACAAGCGCGCCGACCTCGAGCGCGTGGGCACCAACGACCTCGGCTACCCGGACTACGAGAGCGTCCGGGAGCCCGCCTTCGTTTTGACGAATGCAAGCAACGGCAACGAGTCAGAGTCGATCGCCTTCAGCGCCTTCAAGGCCTGGGACAATGGCATCGACCTCCGTCTCGGTTATGCCTACACAGAGGCCGAGGACGTGAACCCCATGACCTCGTCGATTGCGTTCTCCAACTACGTCAACCGCGCCTTCGTCGACCCGCAGGCCGAGGACCTCGCGCCCTCGAACTGGGCCATCGAGCACCGCTTCACCACCGTGCTCAACTACACCGCCGACTTCTTCGGCGGTTATGAAACCCGCGTCTCGCTGTTCGGCCAGTACAACTCGGGCATCCCGTACAGCATCACGCTCAGCGGGGGCGAGGGCACGATAGACGCCTACGGCTTCACGCCGTTCCTCGACTTCGAACGCAACGTACTGCCGATCGGTGGCAGCCGCAACAGCGAGGAAGGTGACTCTTTCAGCAAGATCGACCTGCGCATCTCGCAGGAGGTCCCGGGCTTCGCGCCTGGCCACCGCGGCAGCGCCTTCATCGTCGTCGACAACCTGACCAACCTGCTGAACGACGACTGGGGCGTGATGAACCAGCCGGCCTTTCCCTACGGCGTCACCGCCGAGCAGGAGGCGAACGGCCAGGCGCAGCAGCGTATCGGCGAAACCTCCTTGTGGAGCATGCGCGTCGGCGTGAACTACCGCTTCTGACCGGAACGGGCCGCCCCGGCGGCCCGAACACTCTCTTTTTGCGACCCTGTGCCCGCCCCATGGTCGGTTTCTTTTCTTGCACTATTCCGGGGTGAGGGCGGGATACTTCTCTCAGCCTTGCCCGGCCGGGACGCGCCCCGCTACACGCTTTGTGAGACTTTGTGAGCTAAGTATCCCGCCCTCACCCCTGCCGTCGGTGCTACGCTCAACACCGTAGTTGCTGGTGCTGGAGAGTGCCGCGCCGTTACGGTCCCCCGGGGGCTGCGTTACACTACCTTTCGTCGACCGCTTGGAGACCTGCTATGACCTGGATGATTCTCGGCCTGGTGCTTTTTCTCGGCACCCACTCGCTGCGTATCTTCGCCAACGACTGGCGCAGTGCCCGCGTCGCGGCCATGGGCGAGAAGCCCTTCAAGGCCGTCTACGGCCTGGTCTCCATCGCCGGCCTCGTGCTGGCGATCTGGGGCTATGGCGCCATGCGCCAGGACCCGACCATGCTCTGGAACCCGCCCGTGGGGCTCTACCACGCGGTCTCCCTGTTCACCCTGCCGGCCTTCATTCTGCTGGTCGCGGCCTACCTGCCCGGCAACCACCTGAAGGCGCGGCTAGGCCATCCCATGGTCATGGCCGTGAAGTTCTGGGCTGTCGGCCACCTCCTGGCCAACGGCCGGGTCGGCGACGTGATCTTCTTTGGCGCCTTCTTCGCCTGGGCCGTCGCCCTGTACATCCGCTCCCGCAAGCTCGACCGGGCCGCCGGGGTCAGCTATCCGCCGGGGCGCATGCCCGCCACCATCGCCACTGTGCTTATCGGCGCCGTCGCCTGGTTCCTGTTCGCGCGCTACGCCCACATGGCCTTGTTCGGCGTGTCGGCACTGCCGGGCGGGTAACGCCGCGTGAGCGGCGAGGGGCGCGTCCTGACGCGCACCGAGGGCCCGGTCCGGACGATAGAGATCAACCGGCCCGAGGCCCGCAATGCGGTCGATCGACCCACAGCCGAGGCACTACGGGCGGCGTTCCTCGATTTCGAGGCCGATGAAGGCCTGCACGCCGCCGTGCTCACCGGCGCCGGCGGTACCTTCTGCGCCGGGGCGGACCTGAAGGCCCTCGGCGACCCCGAGCGGCGCAACCACGTCGAGGCCACGGGTCGCGCCGAAGGCCCTCTGGGGCCCTCGCGCATGGCCCTTGCCAAGCCGGTCATCGCCGCCGTCCCCGGCCACGCGGTCGCCGGCGGTCTCGAACTCGCTCTACTTTGCGACCTGCGCGTGGCCGAGGCGTCGACGATTTTCGGGGTCTTCTGCCGGCGCTGGGGCGTACCGCTCATCGACGGCGGGACCGTGCGTCTGCCCCGGGTCGTCGGCCACGGCCGCGCCATGGACATGATCCTCACGGGTCGGCCGGTCCAGGCTGAGGAGGCCCTGGCCATGGGCCTCGCGAACCGGGTAGTCGCCGATGGCGAGAGCCTCGCCGCGGCCCAGGCCCTGGCCGCGGAAATCGCCGCCTTTCCGCAGCTGTGTCTGCGCACCGACCGGGCCTCCGCCATTGCCCAGTGGGACTATACCCTCGCCGAGGCCCTGGCCCGCGAGGGCGCCGGCGGCTACCCGGTGGTCGAGGCCGAGGCGGTCGCCGGGGCCGCGCGCTTCGCCGCCGGGGCCGGCCGCCACGGTCGCTTTCATGAGCGGGATTGAGACCGTGGACCCAGCGGACGAGCAGGCGGGCGACGGCCTCGCCGCGAGGGTTTTCCGGGACCGGCTCGATCTCTCCTACCGCTCCCTACACCAATCCCTCGCGGCAGTGGTGCTCAACAGCATCATCCTCTGTTGGCTGCTCTGGAACGAGGAGCGGGCTTTCGCCCTGGGCGTCTGGCTGTTCGCCACGCTGACCATCACCGCCTATCGGGGCATTAACGTCTTGCGCTTTACCCGCGCCTCGCCGTCGGAGCGCGGCAGCCGACGCTGGTACTACCATGCGCTTGCCGGCGCGATTCTTTCAGGCCTGACCTGGGGCGCCGCCGGCTACCTGCTGTTCACCACGGACAACATCTACAACCAGTCGCTCCTGGCCTTCGTCATCGCCGGGATGTGCGCCGGCGCCGTGGTCAGCCTCGCCGCCTTCGTCGAGGCGAGCATAGCGTTCCTCGCTCTTTCCATCCTGCCTTTCACCGTGCGCCTTTTCACGGAGGGCAGCCTCGAGGCGGCACAGCTTGGCGTGATGGCCCTGATCTACCTGTTCCTCATGGCAACCTTCGCCCGCCGGGTGAACGAAACCGTGGTGCGTGGCTTCGAGATGAGCCACCTCCGTCAGCGCGCCGAGGCGACCGTGGAGAGACAGGCGCTTTACGATGACCTCACGGGCCTGCCCAACCGCCGTCTGCTGCAGGATCGCCTGCATCGCGAGCGGTCGCGGGCCCTGCGCCAGAACACTCACGCCGCGCTCCTGTTCCTCGACCTGGACCACTTCAAGCGCATCAACGACTCGCTGGGCCACGGCGCCGGTGACAAGGTGCTCATTGAAGTAGCTGGACGCCTGCAGCGAGAACTGCGCGAGGTCGATACCGCCGCCCGCCTCGGCGGCGACGAGTTCGTAATACTGCTCACGGACCTCAAGGGATCGCTCGAGCAGATCATCCAGCGCACCCACCGGACCGCGGAGCGCATTCGCGATACCGTCGCCGAGCCCATCGCCAGCGGCGGCACGCAGCTGCACCTTAGCACCAGCATCGGCGTCAGCCTGTTGCCATCGGACAGCGAGAATATCGAGGACCTGCTGCGCCACGCCGATACGGCCATGTACAAGGCCAAGGACCAGGGTCGCAACGCGGTGCGCTTTTTCGTTCGCGATATGCAGGAAGCCATCGAGGCCCGCCTGTCCCTCGAACACCAGCTGCGCGCGGCGATCGACAGCAATGCGCTGGCGCTGCACGTGCAGCCGCAGTGCGACGCCGGCGGCGCCATTTTCGGTGGCGAGACGCTACTGCGCTGGCAGCACGACGGCCGCTGGATTTCGCCGGCGGAGTTTATTCCCGTGGCGGAGGAATCGGGGCTGATCTACCGCCTCGGCGACTGGGTTATCGACGAGGCCTGCCGGCTGCTCGCCGGTTTCCGGGAACTCCCGGGCTGCGCGTCCCTGGTCCTGTCGGTGAACGTCAGCACCCGGCAGTTCACCCGTGTCGGTTTCGCTGAGTCCGTGCTCGAGGCCGTCGCGCGCCACGGCGTCCCCCCCGGTCAGCTGGAGCTCGAGGTAACAGAGAGCCTGTTCATCGACGAAGTCCAGACGACCCTGGAGTGCATGGAGCGGCTGCACGAGGCGGGACTGCGCTTCACCATCGACGATTTCGGTACCGGCTACTCCTCCCTGCGCTACCTGCAGACCCTGGCCGTCGATTCGCTGAAAATCGACCAGTCCTTCGTCCGCGACGTGATCGACAACCACGGGGATGCGAGTATCGTCCGCGCCATTCTGTCCATGGCCCAGGCGCTGCGGCTGACGGTCCTCGCGGAGGGCGTGGAAAGCGAAGCTGTCCGGGAGTTCCTCGTCCTGTGCGGGTGCGAGCGCTTCCAGGGCTACTTCTTCGGCCGGCCCATGCCCGCGGAGGCCTTCCACCAGCGGCTCCTGGCCGACGGCGTCTCGCCGCCGCCCTGAGCCTTGTTGGCCTGCCCGGGGAAGGGTGCTAGCCTCCGGCCTGGTGCGCGCCCCGGGGAACCTGCCATGACCTTCCGCCTCGCCCTCGCAGCGCTGCTGCTGGCCCTGTCCTCCACCCTCGCGGCTGAGGTGCTGCGCGTCGGGCTGTCCCCGGACCAGCCACCCCTGGCCTTTCGCAGCGACGGCCGGATCGTCGGACTGGAGGCGGACAATGCCCGGGCCGTGGGCGAGATCCTGTCCCGGGACGTGAGCCTGGTCCCCCTGCCCTTCGAGGAACTGATCCCGGCGCTCCTGGCCGGCCGCATCGACGTGATCATGTCCGGGCTCGATACCACCGCAGAGCGCAGCCGCGAGGTCAGTTTCACCGCTCCCTACCTGCGGGTCGGACAGATGGCGATCCTGCACCGGGACAAGGTGCTGCGCTTCGGCCAGCCCTGGGCCATCTACCAGCCCGGGGTACGCATCGGCGTCGAAGCGGGCACCACCGGCGCCGCCTTCGCCGAGCGCGAACTGACGGACGCCGCCGTATCCTTTTATCCGGACCCGGCCAGTGCCTTCGACGCGCTCCGGGCGAACGCCATCGACCTCTACATCCACGACGCACCGACCAGCTGGCAGCTCGCCACGAGCAGCGAGAACAACGACATAATCAGCCTCTACCGGCCGCTGACGGAGGAACGGCTCGCCTGGGCCGTGGCGCCCGGCCAGGGCGACCTGCTGCGAAACCTCGACCGCGCCCTGAGCCTCATGCGCGGCGCCGGGACCCTGGACTACATCATCAACCGCTGGATTCCCGTCGAGGTCACGGTGCAGTGAGCGCGAAGCGGCGCGGGCGGCTCTGCGCCCGGTTGCCCACGCTTTCGCGGGCAGCCCCGGCTATTCCTGCGCTCGCACGCCTTGCCCCCAGCGCTCGTGCTGCGGCTGAGCGTTACCGAACTCACTAGGTCAGGCGGCAGTCGACCTCGGCCTGGCGGCAGGCAGCCACCACCGCGTTGCGCAGCAGGCAGGCGATGGTCATGGGCCCGACGCCGCCGGGCACAGGCGTGATCGCACCGGCCACCTCCCGCGCTTCGGTGAAGGCCACATCGCCCAGGAGCCGTGCCTTCCCGCCATCTCCAGGCTGCCGGTTGATCCCCACATCGATGACCACGGCGCCGGGCTTCAGCCAGTCGCCGCGCACCATCTCCGGCCGCCCCACCGCCGCGACCACGATATCCGCGTGACGGCAGAGCGCGGGCAGATCCCGGGTGCGCGAGTGGGCGATGGTCACGGTACAGCTGGCCTGCAGCAATAGCTGGGCCATGGGCTTGCCGACGATATTGCTGCGGCCGATGACCAGCGCGTCCTGCCCCGCGAGATCGTTGTCGAACTGCTCGCGCAGGAGCAGCAGGCAGCCCAGGGGC
>CAYFVG010000006.1:0-30950 GCA_964346365.1 uncultured Alteromonadaceae bacterium | reverse complement strand
GCTGGAAACCGCCGTGACTGAAACTGGGGCTCATCGTGTGGACGACCTCATTGTCGCACTGGAGCTCGGAATTTTCAGTTGATGTCAATAACGGGCGCCAGACGACCACAGCTGTCGCGGTGAGCTCTATCTATATGTTTCTTGAGATATTTCCTTGATACATGCTAACGCTGGCCATGTACTCAGAATTGACTTTTCTTTATTACCAACTAGTTTTTCACTCAAGTTACAGCTGGTGCGGCGAAGTCCCTCGCTTTTACCAACTTGTTTGTGGGCCGGTCGGCCGTGAGCCTCAGCATTGGATGAAAACTTTTTACGAACTTGTTTTGTCATCTACATCACGCCGGCCTAGTGGGCCACGCGGCTCAGCGCGGCGGTGGCAGCACCTGCTCGCCGGCCGCGACGCCGGCGAGGATCTCTACCTGGCCATCCTCCCTGAGCGGGCCGAGCCGCGCGAAGCGCCGCTCCGGTCCGGTGTCCCCCGCAATCCAGAGCACGTCGAGCTGACCCACCTGCCGCACCCGGTCCGCCGGCACGAGCAGCAAGCGCCGCTTCCCGGCCGGTACCTCAAGCCGTGCATACATCCCCGGCAGCAGGCCATCCTGCGCCGCCAGGCTGGCCTTTACCTCAAAGGTGCGGGAGCCCGGGTCCGCGGCCGGCACGATCTCCTCGATGCGCGCGGTAAAAGCGCGGTCCACCGCGGGGATGGTCACCGCCAGTTCCTCCCCCGGCGAAAGCGCGAGCGCCAGCCCCTCGCGCACCCGGGCCTCAACCCGCAGCGAGAAAGGGTTGTAGAGGGAGAGAATCTTCTGCCCGGGCTGCACGGTATCGCCGGGCTCCGCGAAACGATCGACGATGCGACCGGCGATCGGGGAAGTGATACGGGAATAGCCGAGGGCTGCCTCTGCCTCTTCGGCGGCCTGCCGCGCCCCGGCGAGCTGTGCTTCGAGGCTCGAAGCATTGGCGCGGGCGGCGTCCAGGTCGGCGTCGGCGATCAGGTTGCGCGCGTGCATTTCCTCGGCGCGGGCGAGGTTCTGCCGGGCCTCCTGGAGCCGTGCGGAAACGCTGCGCACCCTTTCCTGCGCCTGTCGCGCCCGCGCCTCCAGATCGGCCTGTTCCAGGCGCACCAGCAAGGCGCCGGCCTCCACGTAGTCGCCGGAGCGCACCGGGAGCTCGATAATCCGCGCCAGCAGCCGCGAGGCCACCACGGTTGTCTGCCGCGCCTCCACCGACGCCGGCACCGGCTCGAAGGCAGACTCACTCACCGCCCGTACCGGAACGGCGCCGGCGTCCGCCGCGGGTAGCGCGCGCTCGAGCCCCGGCTTCACCTGGTCGCGGAAACCACCCGCCAGCCAGTAAATCAGCAGTAACAGCACCACCAGCGCCCCGACGGGCAGGAGCAGCTTGCGCAGCAGGCTTGTCATGGAGACTCTCCTTGCGCCGGCGGCACCGCCGCCGGTTCGAACACGAGCCAGTAGACCACCGGGACCACCAGCAGGGTAAACAGCGTCGAGGCAATGATGCCGAAGATAATCGCCAGGGCGAGACCGTTGAACACCGGGTCCAGGGTAATCACGAGGTTGCCGAGCAGCGTCGTGCCCGCGGTGAGAAGCACCGGTCGCATGCGCACCGCCCCGGCGCTGAGCACCGCCTCGCGCACGTTCGCGCCCTGCCGTCGGGCTTCAGTCACGAACTCGACCAGGATCAGCGAATTGCGCACCACGATCCCCGCCAGCGCGATCATGCCGATCATCGCGGTAGCCGTGAACAGCACCGGGTCCGGGGCACCGGCGACCACGCGCTCGCCGAAACCGTTCATGGCCCAGAAGCCCGGCATGATGCCGATGATCGTGAGAGGGATGGCCGCCATGATGATCAGGGACAGGGCCACGGAGCCGGTCTGCAGCCGCAGCACCATAAAGATCGCCAGCAGCGCGAACAGATAGCCGAGCCCCATGTCGCGGAACACATCGAGGGTGATGTTGAGTTCCCCCTCGCCGGTCCAGCTCGCCGAGGTCCCCGGCGGCAGGCCCCAGCTGTCCCCGGCGCCGCTGTTGAAGTAGGTCCGCGAGGCCCAGCGGTCGTGCCGGGCGTCCGCGGCGCCGGTGGCCTCGGCCGCGTCCTCTCGGTAGTCGGCGGCCACGTCGGCGACAACCGCCGCCGGCGTGCGGCCGTTGAGCTCTGCTGTCACGTAGACCACACGCTTCAGGTCCTTGCGGTGTAGCGTCGGATCCGCGCTGCCCTCCTCGAAGGCGCCGAGCTCGCCGACGGCTACCAGTGGCTGTGGCGCGAGGTCCAGCCCCTGCGCGGTGCTGGTCTTGGCCACGCCGGGCCGTCCGCGCACCAGGAGCCGCTTGAGGTCCGCGCGGGAGGCGCGCTGGTCCACGGGCAGACGGAGCTCCACGGGCAACGGGTGCAGTTCGTCGGGCTGCTGCAGGTAGCCCGCGACCAGTCCGGCGTTGGCCATCGCGAGCGTGTCGGCCACGTCGGCGGTGGCCACGCCGGACAGGGCCGCCTTCTGCTTGTCGGTGACAAAGCGCAGCCGCGGCCTGGGCGCCTCGAGGCTCGAATCCACTTCGACCACGTGCGGCTCGCGCTCGAGCCGCGCCATGAGCGCCGCCGCGGCTGCCTGCTGTGCGCTGTAGGGCACGAGCGGCTCGGCATAGACCTCGGCGACGAGCGTACTGAGCACCGGCGGGCCCGGGGGCACCTCCACGACCCGCACGACAACGCCGTCCCGGCTGTAGGGCGCCAGCAGTTGCCGCAGCCGGAGGACCACGGCGTGGGACTGGTGCTCCCGATCCAGCTTGTCCACGAGGACGAGGCGCAGCTCGCCGAGGTGCGGCCCGTGCCGCTGGTAGTAGCGCCGGACCATGCCATTGAAATCCATCGGCGAGGGTTCGCCGACAAAGGCGGCGATATCGGCGACCTCCGGCACCCGGGCCACTTCCTGCGCGAGGGTTCGGGCGAGAGCCGCGGTGCGCTCGAGACTGGTGCCCTCGGGCATATCGATAAGAACCTGCACCTCGTTCTTGTTGTCGAAGGGCAGGAGTTTGAGTGGCACCAGTCGCAGCGCCGGCAGAAGAGCCGCGACCAGAAACAGCGCCACCATCACCAGGAGCAGCCCCCGGGCGCGGCCCCGGCTGGCCAGGAAGGGCGCTACCGCACGCCGATACAGGCCGCTACCCTCGGCGCCCTCGGCGAGGGCGCCCTCGCCGGGGCGGAGCAGCCGGCTCGCGACCCAGGGTGTGATCAGGAAGGCCACCAGGGTGCTGCTGACTACACTGACCGGCACGTTGAAGGCCATGGGTGCCATGTAGGGGCCCATCATGCCCGTGATGAAGGCCAGGGGCAGAAAGGCGAGGATGATCGTGACCGTGGACATGATCAGGGGCGTGCGGAGTTCCGCCATGGCGCCGATGACCCGGTCTGTCGCGCGACCGCCGCGGGCGAGAAAACGCGAGATGTTGTCGACCCCGGTGATCGGGTCGTCCACGAGCAGCCCCAGGGACAGGATCAGCGCGAACAGGGTCACCCGGTTGATGGTGTAGCCGAGGGCAAAATCGAGGGCCAGGGTGACGCCGTAGCAGACCGGCACCGCCAGACCGACCACGACCGCCGGGCGCCAGCCCAGGAAGACACCGATAAAAACGACCACCGTGAAAATGGCGAAGGCGAGGGAGGTGACCAGGTCGTTGACCTTCGCGTCCGCCGTTTCGCCGTAGTTGCGCAGCACCGTCAGCTTCAGCTCCGGCGGCAGGATCTCCGTGCGCACCCTCTCGAGGACGGCCAGGGCCTCTTCCGCCACGGCGACCGCGTTGGCGCCACGCTGCTTGGCGACGGAAAGGACTACCAGCGGATAGCCGTCCCCGGCGCGTTCCGCCGGCATGAGCCAGCTGTAGCTCTCGGCCTCGGCAGGCCCGTCCTCGATCCGCGCCACCTCGCCAAGAGTGACCGGCGCACCGTCGATAACGTTGACCACCAGCTGCGCCAGCTGCGACGGCTCGCGCAACACGTCGCCCGCTTCCAGGCGGATGGCGCGGTCGCCGACGGTCCAGTTACCGGCCCGGGCAAGCACGCTGGAGACAGCCAGCGCATCGACCACGTCGGCGGCAGTGGTACGCCGGGCGGCCAGGGCCTCCGGCTCCAGGAGCACCTGCGCGGTTCGCGGCCGACCACCGACTACCTTCACCTCACTGGTATCGGGAATGGACTGCAGCGCCGTGGTGAACTCTTCCGCCACCCGGCGCAGCTCGTAGTCGCTGTAGCGCGCGGGGTCCTCGCTCCAGAGCCCGACGACGAGGATCGGCACGTCGTCCACCTCCACGGGCTTCAGCTGCCAGTTACTCACTACCGGCGGCATCTGCTCCTCGTTGGCATAGAGCTTGTTGTAGGTGTTGAGGATCGCCTCCTCGCGATCCTCGCCCACGTGGAAGCGCAGCGTGACCACGGCCTCGCCCTCACCGGAGCTGGCGTACAGGTGCTCCACGCCGGGCAGCTGGTTGAGGAGTTTCTCGAGCGGAAGGGTGACCTGGCGCTCGGTCTGGGCGGCGCTGAGGCCCGGGGCCTCGACGAGCACGTCGATCATCGGCACGACGATCTGCGGCTCCTCCTCCCGGGGGGTGAGCTCGAGGGCAAGGAGCCCGGCGACCAGGGCGGCGAGAAACAGGAACCGGGGCAGCGCGCCCTGCAGCACCCGCTGCATCATGCCGCCAAACCAACCCGCCATGCATGACTCCCCGCCCGGACCCGACCGCGCGCATTCTAGCAGCCGCGCAGCACCCGGGTCAGCGCGATGCGACGTTCCGCCGGATCATGGACCGGCCGCTACGAAAAACGGCGCCTCGCGGCGCCGCTTCCCGGTACCGCGCCGGCCTCGCTCAGAGGCGGTAGGTGAAGTCCACGCCGTAGCCGCGCAGTGCCGAGGGGTGGTTGAAGGTGCCGCCGAACTCCGGCGCCGGGATAATCTCCTGCAGATATTCCTCGTCCGTGATGTTCCTGCCCCAGGCCGTGATGGACCAGTTCATGGCCTCCAGACCGATGCGCAAGTCCACGGTGCTGTAGGCATCGCGGGAGGACGTCGAGAAGTCCTGCTTGAAGCCGGGACCGAAGAAGGCATTCCAGATCGTCGGCGTCTGCTCGCCCTGCAGCGTGTGGAACCACATCTCGCCCGTGTACTGCCAGTCGAGGCGGCTCACCAGTTCGATATCCCCCACGAGGGGAAACACCCACTCTACACCGACGTTCGCGGTTTCTTCCGGTGCCTGCGGCACCTTGTTGCCCTCGGACAGCGGCCGATTGCGGTTCTCCTCGATCTCCGAGTCAAGGAGCCCGAAACCGCCATAGAGCGTCAGGCCGTCGGCAGCCATGAGGGTGAAGTCCGCCTCCAGGCCCTGAATATAGAGTTCGTCGATGGTCGTTACCGAACGCAGCAAGCCGAAGGGGCCGGCAAAGAACTCGAAGAACTGGTTATCGTCGACGTCCGTGCGGAACGCCGAGGCGTTGAGCTGCAGCCGGCGATCGAGCCACTCGGACTTGAAGCCGACCTCGAAGGCCTCGGACACTTCCTTGTCGTAGTCGTCCGGGACGGTGATGCCCGCGTTGACTGCCTCGCCCGGTCCGCCGAAGCCGGCGTTGAACCAGAAGTTCAGCAGGTCCTCCGTGCCCACGGAATTGAAGCCGCCGCTGCGGAAGCCGACCCCGTAACTCGCATAGACATTGAAAGCATCGGTCGCGGCCCAGCTCCAGGTCACCTTCGGCTGGAACTGATCAAAGTCGCGGTCGCGATCGGGAATACCGTCCGGGTTGCTGTTGAAGGCCGGGTTGATCGGCACCGGCTGACCGCTCGCATCCAGCAGGTTCACGTTCAGACCCGAGTTCGGCACGTTCGGCACTTTGTTGATCACCTCGCGCTCTTCCCGATCGTAGCGGAAGGCGAGGGACAGCTCCTGGCGCTCGCCCAGGTCGAACTCGAGCTGGCCATAGGTGGAGTAGACGGTGGTCTCGAAGTCATCCCAGAACAGAAGGTCCGTCGGGTTCGGCCCGCTCGGGGCGACATAGGGCTGGCGCAGGAAGCCCCGGCCCTGGTCGGCACCGTAGGCCACGACGACCTCTCGCTCGATGTCGGCCGCGTAGACACCGGCGATCCAGCGCAGCGCCTGGTCCTGGGGCGAGACCAGGCGGGCATCGAAGCTGAGATCCGTCTGGTTGCGCTCCTGGTACTGGTAGCCATCGCAGGTCAGCGCGGTATACGGACCGTAAACGCCGGTAAAGTCATTGTCAGGACCCGGGGGCAGTACACCGAAGGGGTTGAAAGGCTCGCCGAAGAGGTCCGGGCGGGTGAAGCTGTTGAGCTCGGCGCGCCCTGCCTGGCAGGCCGGGGTGAGTTCATAGCCGTAGAAGGTGGCGGCGGTGCCGTCGGAGAGCAGGTACTCCTCGAGGTCGTTGTAGGCCAGGCTGGCGATCAGGTCGGCGAAGCCCAGGGACCAGTCCATCTTCAGCGCGAGGTCCAGGGTCTCCTGCTCGTTCTCCCCGGGCACATTGAAGATAAACCGCATGTCCATAGCGTTCGGGTCCTGGAAATAGTTGGGTTGCCCGAACACATCGACGAAGGCGGGGATCGCAAAAGCCGCGTTAAAGTTGATCGCGCCGCCCTTGACCTCGGAATAGCCACCGCGGAGATCGAAGGTGAGGTCCGGCGAGGCGTTCCAGATCAGCCGGCCGCGGGTGCTCGTGTCCTCGAGAAAATCCACCGCGTCATCCTGACCGGTAAAGATGTTGCGGTAGAAACCGTCTGTTTCCCGGGTACTGATGGCCAGGCGACCGAGGAGCGTGTCCTCAATGATCGGGCCGCTGACCATGGCGTTCACTTTGCTGCTCTCGTTATTGCCGACCCCACCGCCGATGCGCGCCTCAAACTCGTTGCTCGGCTGCCTGGTCGTCACGAGAATGGCACCGGCCACCGCGTTGCGCCCGTAAAGCGCCCCCTGCGGTCCCTTCAGCACCTCGATCTGCTGTACGTCGAAGAGCTCTTCGTTGAAGGAGTTCGGGTTGGTGCTGAGGATGCCATCGACCACGTAGGCAAAGGTGGATTCGGCGTCGCGGGTGGACACGATGCCGCGAATGCTGAGCTGCGTGTCACCGACGTTCGCCGTATCGACCAGGGTCACGTTCGGAATCAGACCAACGTAGTCGCCGGCGCGCTCGATACCGGCGCGCTGAATCGTGTTCTCGTCGATGGCGCTGATGGCAATGGGCACCTCCTGCAGGTTCTCTGCGCGCTTCCGCGCGGTGACCACCACCTCCTCGATGGCGAGAGCGCTGTCCTGCGCGCGTGCGCCGGGCCCACCGGCCAGGGACGCACTGGCCAGCGCCAGGGCGGCGATTATCGGTCGCTTGCTGTAGTTCATGGTCATCCTCTCGATTGCAATCAGTAACTGTTTTTCCTGCCTTTTGGCGCTTTCCCGCTTGCAGTGCTTTGCGTTCGATCTACCTCGACATGCTCTGGCGGGCCCAGCTGTTTCAGGCGGCGCCAGAGCGTTGTGGTACTCATACCGAGGAATTCAGCAACTCTCTGCTTATCGCCTGCAAAGCGCTGCATCGCGTCGCGAATCGCCTCTTCTTCCCGGGCCTTTAACACGCCGCGCCGGTCCCGATCGATGCTGTCGGCGAAGAGCTCGGGCAGGATTTCGCGGAGAACCCCCTGCTCGAGGTCTTCGAGGCGGCGGTCGAGGGAGTTCACCACCAGCCTTTCAACGAAGTTCTGCAGCTCACGCACATTGCCCGGCCACGGATAGCGCGCGAAGTACTGCTCTACCCGGCCGAGCAGCTCGCCGCTGTCGAGCGGGGCGTCGTACTGCCCGGCATACTCGCCGAGGTAATAGCGGGCGATGGCGGCAATATCTTCTCGCCGCTCGCGCAACGGCGGCAGCTTCAGGGTGAAGACGTTGAGACGAAAGTAGAGATCATCCCGGAATTTACCGGCGCTCACGGCGCTGCGCAGGTCCTGGTTGGTCGCAGCGATCAGCTTGAAATTCAGCTCGATCTCGCGGCTCCCACCGACGGGCCGGATCCGTCTCTCCTGCAGGGCACGCAGCAGCTTGACCTGTTGCTGTGGCGGCAGCTCACCGATCTCATCGAGGAAGAGAACGCCACCGTTGGCCTGCTCCATGAGTCCGACGCGCCCACCGCGGCGAGAGCTTGTGAACGCGCCCTCCAGGTAACCGAAGAGTTCACTCTCGAAGAGTTCGTTGGGGATACTCGCGCAGTTCACCGCAACAAGCGGGCCATCCGCGAAGTCACTCAGGCGGTGAATTTCCCGCGCGATATGCTCCTTGCCGGTGCCGCTTTCCCCCTGCAGCAGCACGGCGGCCTGCCCGCGCGCGTAGGTGCGCGCAAGCCGGGCCACCCGCTCCATCTGCGGCGAGTGAATGACAAAGCGCTGGTCGGGGCCGCCGCGTTCGACGGCGCGCGCAGTCTGCGCGGCTCGCCCCGTATCGATCGCCCGGCGCAGCATTTCCCGGGCCGAGTCCCGGCTGTACATGAGGATGGCCGGGATGGCACGCTGCTCCGCAAAACCGCAGGTGTAGCTCGGACCCACGATCACCTGCGGGTCCTCGTCGGCGAGGGCCAGCAGCAGACTCTCCTGGGCCTCGTCCGCGGTGCTGTAACGGTGGTGCAAGAGCTCGATGTCGCTGATTTCCGGCAGGCTTGCGAACAGGCGTTCGCTCGGACCCGCCTTCTCGGCGTAGCTGAAGACGTGGATACGGCGGGAGATTTTCCGCGCCTTGCCGAGGGCCTCGAGCACGTCTGCGTCCGTGACCGGCTGTGACAGCACGGGCACCGAGAGCGTGGCCCGGAGGTAGGCAGCGTTTGAGCCGGCGCTGATCACGACGTCCGGTCGATGCGTCTCAACGAGGCCCGAATAGTCGGTGTCGCTGCTGGCGATGGATTCGACAATGGTGACTTCCAGGTCCTGGTCGAACTCCGGGAGAAGCACATTGATCAGCTCGCTGAACTTGCGATAGCCGACCACCAGTGCGCGAACACGGCCCATCACCCCATGGCCTCGCGGGGTGACAACGCGGGGCGGTCGCGCGGCACGCCGCTGCGGGACTCGAGGTCCACTACGCTCCGCACCCCTCAGGCCACGCCCTGGAAGCTCGGGGCCACGGGCGGCTCCAGGTGCGTCTCCTCGAGGCACCGGGCCTTGAGCGCCTCGATGGAGCCGCCGCGATTGAAGAGTTCGACCGCGCCGCGCTCCGCGCGCAGCTGTTCGCGCAGGGCCGTTGTCGCAGCCGCATCGACGCTGCCGTCGTCGCCGATGACGACGCCGTAGCGGCGGGCGCCCTCGACGGTCACAAGGCGACGGGCGATGTCCCGGCGGACCAGTTCCGGGTCGCGCTCGCAGGGGTCGCCCCAGCCGCCGCCGCCCCAGGTATTGAAGTAGAGCAGGTCGCCCTTTTTCACCTTGATACCCTCGCTCTTGGCCCCCAGCCACTCCTCGCTGCCGTCGACACGCAGCAGCCGCTTCGTCGAGCGCTGCCCCGGTTCACCGCCGAGCACCCCCCAGGGGTAGGTGAGCCAGCGGTCGTCGTGGATGCCGATGTCGCCGTCGGCGAGGAAGCGATAAGCCACCGTCAGGCCGTTGCCGCCGCGGTGCAGGCCCGCGCCGCCGGAGTCCGGGATCGTGGCGTAGGTCTCGATGCGCAGCGGAAAGTAGGACTCGATGAACTCGTTCGGCACGTTGGTAAAACCCGGCCACAGGCTGTGCCCATCGGGGCCGTCGCCCACGGGGCGGCCGGGAATACCGCCGAAGCCGATCTGGAACAGCTGGAACCACTCGCCGTCGTCGCGGTAGCCGGAGTAGAACAGGTGCGGCGAGTCCGAAAAGCCCGCCGCGTTCAGCATCTGCTCCGGCGCGCCCATGCCGAGGAGCGCACCGAGCAGGTCGAAGATGCGGCCCAGGGCGTGCGTGCGCCCGGAGAGCGCCGCCGGGTACTTCGGCTTGAGCAGCGTCCCCTCGGGAATGCGCACGTCAACGAGGTCGTAGAAGCCGTCGTTGAAGACGATCTGCGGGTCCACCACGTTGATGGTGAAGGAGCCGAAGAACATCTTGAACATGTCCTCGTTCAGGAAGAAGTTCACCGAGCTCTGCGCCTGCGGGTCTGTTCCCGCAAAGTCAAAGATGGCCCTGCTGCCCTCGCGCCAGAGCCGGCACTTGATGCGGTAGGGACCCATGCCCATGCCATCGTCGCAGAGGTAGTCCTCGAACTCCCGCGGCTCCTCGGGCACGAAGTTCTCGATGATGTGCTTCATGGCGGCGTGGTTGCGCTGGAGCATGACGTCCATGGTGCTGGCCAGCACGTCGTCACCGAAGCGTTCGGCGATCTCCACGCAGCGCCGCGCCGCGGTCTTGCAGGCGGCGACCAGGGCGTTGAGGTCGAAGCGGTTCCACTGCGGCGTGCGCACGTTGTGCAGAATCAGCTCCAGCACGTCCTCCTGCAGCTCGCCGCGCTTGTACAGCTTGGTCGGCGGAATCCGGATCCCCTCCTGGAAGATCGTGGTCGCCTTGATAGGAATGGAGCCGGGGACCATACCGCCGTTGTCCGACATGTGCCCGAACATAGCGCTCCAGGCGATATGGCGCCCATCCTTGAATACCGGGACCAGCACCACCCAATCCGGCAGGTGGGACACGGCCGCGTTGCACAGGTAGGGATCGTTGGTGAGGATGATGTCGCCTTCCTCGATATCCGCGTCGTAGACCGAGAGGAAAGGGCCGATAAAAGAACCGAACTGGCCCACGACCATCTTGCCGTCACGATTGGCGATCATCGGGAAGCAGTCGCCCTGCTCCCGGATGCCCGGGGACATGGCCGTGCGGAAAAGCACCGCGTCCATTTCCTCGCGGGCGTTTCGGAGGGCGTTCTCGATGAGATCGACGGTAACGCCGTCGACATCCACGGTGTTCAGCGGCGCGCTGTTGTCCTGGATGATTCTTGCAGGCATCTCGCTATCCTCCTCAGGCTGCCGGGTTGATCAGCAGGTTGCCGATGGCATCGACCCCGGCCGCGTAGCCGGGCAGCACCACCGTGGTGGAATCCATTTCCGTAACGATCGCCGGCCCCGGCACCGTCAGCCCCGCGTGCAGCCTGCCGCGGTCGTAGAGGCGGATGGCGTGCCACTCGCCCTCGACGTAGAAGCGGCTCTCGTGGATCACGCAGTCCTCGAGGGATGCGCTGCTGTCGCCGCCCTCGCGGGTCAACACCGTGCGCGTGGCGGCCTTGGCCACGGCGCGGATCATGAGGACCTCGTGCCCGTCGCCGAGCTTGAAGGTGAACAGCTGCTCGTGCTCCTCGTCGAAGGCCTCGGTGAGCAGCGCCACGCCCTTTTCGCGCAGCTGTGCCTCGGTGAAATCGACGGTGATCTGGAAGGCCTGGCCCATGTAGCGCAGGTCCGCCTGGAAGGTCACCTCGTGCTGCCCGGCGGGAATGCCGTCGGCGACCAGGACCTGGCCCGCGCGTTCCTGCAATTCCTTGAGGTCGGCCAGCAGCTTCTCGTCGGTTAGGTCCTCCGCCATAAGCAGGTAGGTGCGCGCCGCCTCGTCCTGAACCTGGGTGGTGGCATCGCCGTAGGCGCAGAGCACGCCCGGCCCCGGCGGCACGATCACCGGCCAGGCGTTGGTGAGGATGCCGAGGGCGTTGGCGTGCAGCGGGCCCGCCCCGCCGAAGCCCACCAGGGCAAAGTCCCGGGGGTCGTAGCCCTGCTCCACCGAGACGAGGCGCAGCGCGCCGAACATGGACTCGTTGACGATCCTGACGATGCCCTCGGCGGCCTCCATGAGACCGATACCCATGGCATCGGCGACCTTCTGCACCGCCGCCACGGAGGCGTCGTAGTTGATCTCCATCTTGCCGCCGAGCTGCACATCCGAGGGCAGGTAGCCGAGGACCACGTTGGCATCACAGACCGTGGGCTCCGTGCCGCCCTTCATATAGCAGGCGGGGCCCGGCACGGCCCCGGCGGATTCCGGCCCGACGCGCAGGGCCCTGGTCAACTCGGGTACGAAGGCGATGGAACCGCCACCGGCACCCACGGTGCGGACATCCACGGAAGGGGCGCGAACGCTGACGTCGCCGACGTAGGTCTCGCGGCGCACCCGGGCCCTGGAATCCTGGATGAGCGCCACGTCCGTGGAGGTACCGCCCATATCAAAGGTGAGGATATTCTCGTAACCGGCTCGGCTGCAGAAGTAGATGGCGCCGGCGACGCCACCGGCGGGGCCGGACATGAGCAGGTTGACGGGGGAGTCGGCGGCGGCCCGGGCCGAGGCCAGGCCGCCGTCGGAGCGCAGGATGGACAGCTGCGTATCGTTGCCGAGGCGCTCTTCCAGGGCACGCTGCAGGTTGTTCACGTAGCGGGACACTTCCGGCCGCACGTAGGAGTTCACCACCGTGGTCTCGGTGCGCTCGTACTCCTGCATCTCCGGCACCACCTCACTGGACATCGAGATCGGCGTATCGCCGAAGACGTCCCGGGCGATCTCCCGGGCACGCTCTTCGTGGGCGTGGTTGATGTAGGCGTTGACGAAGCAGATGGTCAGCGCCTCGACCTCGCCGCGATCGCGGAGCTGCTCCAGGTCGGCGCGCAGCTTGTCCTCGTCGAGCGGCGTGATCACCGCGCCGTCGGCGCCGATACGTTCTGTGGCGCCCATCGTCAGCTCCAGGGGCGCCAGCAGCGGGCTCTTGATAAAGCTGACCCAACCGCCGAGGCCGCCCGGGCAGTAGGAACGCGCCACCTGCAGCGTGTCCTCGAAGCCGGCGGTTGTCACCAGGCCGACCCGCGCGCCCCTGCCCGTGAGCACGGCATTGGTGGCAACCGTGGTGCCGTGCATCACCAGCTTGATGTCGCCGGGCGCGATGCCGGACTCCTCGCAGACCCGCGCGACCCCCTGGAGGACGCCGATAGAAGAGTCCTCGGGCGTCGACGGCACCTTCGCCGTATGGGTCTCCCCGGTCTCTTCGTTCATGAGCAGGAAGTCGGTGAAGGTCCCTCCCACATCGACGCCGAGTCTGTAGCTCATCGCTATCTCCTTTCCATCGCGAGCCCGCCGGCCGGGCCCGGGGGCCGCTAGGCCGCGTTTTTGCTGAGCCAGTAGTGGGCCCGCCCGCCCTGGGGCGCGCCGATGAGATCGCTCACGGTAGCCACCGCCGCCAGCAGCGCGGTCATGTCCACGCCGGTGGCAAAGCCCATGGACTCGCAGAGCATGACCACGTCTTCCGTCGCCACGTTGCCCTTCGCACCGGGGGCGAAGGGGCAGCCACCGAGGCCCCCGACAGAGCTGTCGAAGCTGCGTACACCGCTCTCAATGGCGGCATAGACATTCGCCAGGCCCATGGCGCGGGTATCGTGAAAATGGCAGGCCAGGCGCGCCGCACCGTGATCGGCCACCAGGTCATCCATGAGCGATCGCACCGCCGCGGGGTTGGCCGCGCCGATCGTATCGGCGATGACGATTTCGTCCGCGCCGAAGGCCGCGAGCTGCTGCGCCTGGTCACGGACTACCGCCGGCGGCGTCGGGCCCTCGAAGGGGCACTCCCAGGCCACCGCCAGGTAGGCCTGCACCCGGGCGCCTTCGTCCCGACCCCGGCGAATGACCGCCTCGGCCACGGCAAGGGTTTCCTCGAGCCCCATGTTGATGTTCTTGCGGTTCATGGTCTCCGTGGCGGAGACGACTACCGCGACCGTACTGATACCCGCGGCCCGGGCCAGTTCGTAGCCCTTCATGTTGGGCACCAGGGCGCTGAAGCTGACGCCGGGCGGCACCCCCAGGCGCGCCACGAGGTCCCCGGTACCGGCCATCTGCGGTACCGCCTTCGGCGACACGAAACTGCCGATCTCGAAGTGGCGGATACCGGTGGCCAGCAAAGCCCGCGCCATGGTCTCGCGCTCGTCGAGGGTCAGGTGCTCCGGCTGACTCTGCAGACCGTCGCGGAGCCCGACTTCATTGATTCGGATGGCCTCTCCGTTCATGCGATCCGGCCCTCCTCACGGAGCTGCGCGACCTGCTCGGCGCTGTAGCCGAGAACGCCGGTGAGCACCGTGTCCGTATGCTGGCCCAGCAGCGGCGCCGGCGAAAAGCTCTCCTCGCCGGTCCGCGAGAGCTTGATCGGGTTGCCCGGGCCGCGGGTCTTGGCGCCGCTCGGGTGCTCGAGATCCACCACCATGTTTCTCGACAGCACCTGTTCGTCCGCGAGGGCCTCGCCGAAGCGATTGACCTTCGCGCAGGGAATCCGCTTCTCCTGCAGCCGTTCCAGCCAGTAGTCGGAGGTGTTGCTGGCGAGGATCTCGTCGAGCTTGCCGTCGATGAAGTCCTTGTCGGCAAGGCGACCGGGCTGGGTCCTGTACTTTGCGTCGCGGAAAGGCTCGAAATCCACGACCTCCAGCAGGTTGTCCCAGAAGCTGTCGAAGATCACGGCGATAATGATGTGGCCGTCCGCCGTGCGATAGCTGTTGTAGGGCACGTGGACAAAATGGGCGTTGCCGATGGGCGTCGGTTCCCGGCCCGAGAGGAAGTACATGGTCGCCATGTAGTTGAGCATGGAAATCTGGCAGTCGAGCATGGAGATGTCGACATGCTGCCCCTCGCCGCTGCGCTCCCGCTCGTAGAGCGCCGAGAGCACGCCCATGACCCCGAACATCCCGCCCCCCAGGTCGCCGATGGGAATCCCCGCGCGGGTCGGGTGCTCGGCGTCGGTGCCGGTGATGGACATGCCGCCGCCGAGGGCCTGGACCACCTGGTCGAAGGCGGGTCGCTGGTAGTTCGGGCCGGCGGAGCCGAAGCCGCTGATGGAGCAGGTGATGATGCCGCGGTTGTGCTCGCGGAGGTGCGGGTAGCTGACCTTCAACTTGTCGGCGACGCCGGCGCTGAAGTTCTCGATGACCACGTCGGCCTCCTTGACGAGGTCGTAGAAGACCGCAAGACCCGCCTCGCTCTTGAGGTCGAGGGCAACGCTCTGCTTGTTGCGGTTGAGCGTGAGATAGTAGGCCCCCTGACCCTCGAGGGAATTGGCCGGATCCGTGGCCAGGAGCTTGCGGGTCCCCTCGCCCGTCAGCGGCTCGACCTTGATGGTCTCGGCGCCGAGATCGGCGAGGATCATGGCGCCATAGGGGCCGGACAGCATATGGGTCAGGTCCAGCACGCGCACACCCGCGAGGGGTTTTGCCATGGTTTACTCCCTGGTGAGCTGCAGTTATCGGCCATGAGTGCACGATGCGTGCCATTGTGGCGCCACACCCGCCAGGCTGCGCCGAGGCCGGGCCTGGCAGCCTGTCGAACTCAGGTCGGTTCTACTGCGGGAAAGCCGGATTTGGCCATTTTTCGGTCTCTTTTCCGTTAAATAGAACCACTGTTCGCCGCAAAAGGGACTGAAAACTGCCTCAAACCGGGCGTTCCCTCGCTACGCACGCCCGGGTCCGACAGGCTGCTCGCCCGCTGCACGCGCCAGAACCTGCGAAAACACCGACCCGGCCCGCGCACCGCATCTTTCATTATGACATCAATCTATTTCATATTGAAAAAGCGCGCTGACGACGAGGCCGCCGCCGGTCACTGCTCCAGAAACCGTTCCGTCATCTTGTCGATGGACCAGGAATCGGGTTTCTGGCTCGGCGGGTACTCGCGGAAGGTCATAAGGAAGCGGGTCATGACCGCGCCGCCGCGGTACATGTGCGCGGCCTTGTCGACGTACCAGTCCCAGTAGGTATTGGAGTTGTGGTCGGCGAGCTCGAAGGGATCGCGGCGCAGGTGAAAGAGCTTCGGCAGGCGCAGCGTCACGAACGGTTCCGCCCAGAGCGCGAAGGTCTTTGCCCGGTTCTCCGCGTAGACGACCTTCCAGTCTTCTACCCGCACCGCCACGGGGGCCGCCAGATCATTGAGGTAGATAAATTCCCGGCGCGGCCCCGCCTCTGCCTCGCCGGTGAGGTAGGGCAGGAAATTGTAGCCGTCGAGGTGCAGCCGCGAGCGCTTGTTGCCCACCGTAGTGCCCTCGAGAAGCTTCGCCTTGAGCTGTGGATCGCCGGCGGCGGCCACCAGCGTCGGCATCCAGTCGAGGTGTGACATGATCGCCGTGGACACCTGCCCCGGGGCGATCCTGCCGGGCCAGCGCACCATCGCGGGCACCCGGTAGGCACCCTCCCAGTTCGAGTTCTTCTCACTCCGGAAAGGCGTAATACCGGCGTCCGGCCAGGTGTTGTAGTGCACGCCGTTGTCGGTGGAGTAGAAGACGATGGTGTTCTCGGCGATGCCCAGTTCGTCGAGCTGGGCGAGCAGCTCGCCCACGAGTTCGTCGTGGGCCACCATGACGTCATTGTAGAAGCCCTGCCCCGACTTGCCCTTGTGCTTGTCGGCACGGTGGGTCCGGAAGTGCATCCCCGTCGTGTTGACCCAGGTGAAGAACGGCTTGTCCGCCTTCACCTGTCGGCCGATGAAGTCCCGGGCCGCCGCGACGAACTCCTCGTCCGCCGTTTCCATGCGCTTGCGGGTCAGGGGGCCCGTGTCCTCCACCCGGCCGTCGGCGTAGGAACGGATAACCCCCCGGGGACCGAACTGCTCCCGGAAGCGCGGGTCCTGCGGGTAGTCCTCGTCCTCGGGCTCCTCCTCGGCGTTCAGATGATAGAGGTTGCCGAAGAACTCGTCGAAGCCGTGCGCCGTGGGCAGGAACTCGTCGCGGTCGCCGAGGTGATTCTTGCCGAACTGGCCGGTGGCATAACCCTGATCCCGGAGCACCTCGGCGAGGGTGATATCCCGGTCCTGGATGCCGAGATCCGCACCCGGGAGGCCGACCTTCGACAGACCGGTACGCAGCGGCGACTGGCCGGTGATGAAGCTCGAGCGCCCGGCCGTGCAGCTCTGGTCTGCGTAGTAGTCGAGGAAACGCATGCCCTCTTCAGCAATACGGTCGATATTGGGCGTTTCATAGCCCATGATCCCGTCGCTGTAGGCGCTCACGTTGGTGATGCCGATATCGTCACCCCAGATGACCAGGATGTTCGGCTTCTCGGCCGCCTGCGCGGCGGCGGCGAGGGTTGCTGCGAGGATGGTAGCGAGCACCGGGACCCGGCGCCGGAAGCGCTTGACGATCATGAGCCATTCCTTCTTATCTTATTCTGCTGTCAGTGTTTTCCGGGGACGGTCATCGCCGCGCCCGGGTCAATACCTGCCCCGGGCGTCACTGCCCACGGGCGTCGAAGGCAGCCTGCTGCTCAGCGCTGGCGGGCGCCTGGTACTTCGCCTTCCACTCGTCGTAGGGCATACCGTAGACGCGCTCGCGCGCCTGGTCGTAGCTCACGGCCACGCCCTGCTCCTCGGCCGCCGCAACGTACCACTTGGACAGGCAGTTGCGGCAGAAGCCGGCGAGGTTCATGAGGTCGATGTTCTGCACGTCCTTGCGGCCGTCGAGGTGCTCGAGAAGTCGCCGCAGTACCGCGGCCTCGATTGCCGTTTCGTCCTGCTCCGCCATAATCAATGATCTCCACTGTAAGCCAGCTTCACGTTAGCGCCACCGACGCGGTCCCGCAACGCCTGCAGAAGCTCCTCCGTGGGGCTCACCTGCCAGCGTTCCCCGAGGCTCACCGGCGCCCGGACGCCGTCCCGGCAGTACACAAGACGCACCGGACAGGCGCCCGGCGCGGCGCCGAGGGCCCGGGCGAGGAAGTCGGTGAACGCCTCGTCCACCACCTCCCCGGCCACCTCGATGGTGAGCTGCCGGGCGAGCCGCTGCCGCTCCTGGTCCAGACTGTACACCGCCTGCGCCCGCAGGACCGAGCCGCCGCTGTAGTCGTCCTGGGCGACGCGCCCCTCGGCGACGACGATAGCACCCTTGACCAGCACGTCCCGGCACTCGGCGTAGGACTCGGCATAGACCGTCATCTCGATGCGCGCGCTGCGGTCGTCGACGGTGGCGATGGCCATGGTCCCCCGCGCGGTCCTGGTTGTGCGCAGAGCGATCACCAGCCCCGCCACACGCTGCGCTGCGCTGCCGTCCGGACGCAGGTCGACAATGCGGCTCGGGGCCATGCGGCGCACCTCGCCCTCGTACTCATCGATGGGATGACCGGTGACGTAGAGCCCCAGCGTTTCCTTTTCACCGGCGAGCCGCTCCCGGTCCGACCAGGGGCGCACCCGGCGATGATCCGCGTAGCAGTCCCCGGAGGCGGCGGCCGCGGTGACGACGGCATCGCCGAAGAGGTCGCCCATGCCGGCCTCCGCATTGGCGGCATTCTGTTCCGCGGCGCGCAGGGCGTCGTCGATGGCGCTGATGAGGATCCAGCGCTCGACGGCCAGGCTGTCGAAGGCGCCGGCGCGCACCAGGGCCTCGATGGCGCGGCGGTTCATCCGGCGCGAGTCCGTGCGGTCGCAGAAATCAAACAGATCGCGGAAATTGCCGCCGCTGCGGCGCGCCGCCAGCAGGCACTCGATGGGACCCTCGCCGAGGCCCTTGATGGCGCCGAGGCCGTAGACGATATGGCCCTCGCCGTTGACGGTGAAGGCGTAGCTGCCCTCGTTGACGTCCGGCAGCTTCACGGTCAGACCCATGCGCCGGGCTTCCTCGATGAGCACCACGATCTTGTCGGTGTTGGTCAGTTCCGAGCTCATCACCGCCGCCATGAAGGAGGCCGGGTGATGGGTCTTCAGCCAGGCGGTCTGGTAGGAAACCAGGGCATAGGCCGCCGAGTGCGACTTGTTGAAGCCATAGCCGGCAAACTTCTCCACCAGATCGAAAATATGCGTGGCGAGTTCTGCGTCCACGCCCTGCGCGGCCGCGCCTTCGGCAAACACCGCGCGCTGCTTGGCCATCTCCTCCGGCTTTTTCTTGCCCATGGCCCGGCGCAGCAGGTCGGCGCCGCCAAGCGTATAGCCGGCGAGCGCCTGAGCGATCTGCATCACCTGTTCCTGGTAGAGAATGATGCCGTAGGTGGGCCCGAGGATCGGCTCCAGGCATGCGTGCTGATAGTGCGGATCCGGGTAGGCGATGGCCTCGCGGCCGTGCTTGCGGTTGATGAAGTTGTCGACCATGCCCGACTGCAGCGGCCCGGGGCGGAACAGGGCCACCAGGGCGATTATGTCCTCGAAGGAGTCCGGCTGCAGGCGGGCGATGAGTTCCTTCATGCCCCGGGACTCGAGCTGGAACACCGCCGTGGTCTCCGCCGACTTCAGCAGCTCGAAGGTGGCGCGATCGTCCAGGGGCAGCCTGTCGATAGCCAGGGGAGCCTCACCGGTTTCACCCCGCCCGGCGTTGATGATGTGCACCGCCCAGTCGATGATGGTCAGGGTACGCAGACCGAGGAAGTCGAACTTGACCAGCCCGGCGTCCTCCACGTCGCCCTTGTCGTACTGCGTGACCAGGCTGCCCCCCTCCTCGTCGCAGTAGAGGGGGGAGAAGTCCGTGATCCGCGAAGGTGCGATCACCACGCCGCCGGCATGTTTGCCGACGTTGCGGGTCACGCCCTCGAGCTGCTCCGACATATCCCAGATTTCCTGCGCCTCGGCGTCCTCGGCGAGGAACTCGCGCAGGCTTTGTTCCTGCTCCAGGGCCTTCTTCAGGGTCATGCCGACCTCGAAGGGGATCATCTTCGAGAGTTTGTCGGCGAGGCCGTAGGACTTGCCCTGGACCCGGGCCACATCGCGCACCACGGCCTTGGCCGCCATGGTGCCGAAGGTGATGATCTGCGACACCGCCTCGCGGCCGTACTTGCGGGCCACGTAGTCGATCACCTCGTCGCGGCGCTCCATGCAGAAGTCCACGTCGAAGTCGGGCATGGAGACTCGCTCGGGGTTGAGGAAACGCTCGAAAAGCAGGTCGTACTGCAACGGGTCGAGGTCGGTGATCTGAAGCGCGTAGGCCACCAGCGAGCCGGCTCCGGACCCGCGCCCGGGCCCCACCGGGATACCCTGCTCCCGGGCCCAGCGGATGAAGTCCATAACGATGAGGAAGTACCCGGGGAAGCCCATCTGGATGATCGTGTTCAGCTCGTGCTCGAGGCGCCGGCGGTAGCGCGCCCCGGCTTCGCCGTCATCGGCCAGGCCCAGGGCCGCCAGGCGCCGGTCCAGCCCCTCGAGGGAGAGCTGGCGGAAGAAAGCGTCCATGGTCATCCCCTCGGGCACCGGGTAGTCGGGCAGGCAGGGCTTGCCGAGGTCGATGACGAAGTTGCAGCGCCGGGCGATGGCGACGGTATTTTCAAGGGCTTCCGGGAGGTCCGAGAACAGCTCGGTCATCTCCGCCGGCGAGCGCAGATACTGCTGCGCGCGGTAGCGCCGGACCCGGCGCCTGTCTTCCAGGGTGCGCCCCTCACCGATGCAGACGCGCGCCTCGTGGGCCTCGAACTCGTCGGCGGAGAGAAAACGGACATCATTGGTGGCGACCACCGGGCAGCCGGCTTCCGCCGCGAGGGCCACCGCCCCGTGCAGATGGTCCTCGTCGCCTTCCCGCCCCGCGCGGTGCACCTCGAGGTAGAAGCGGCCGGGGTAGCGGGCCATCCACTCGGCCAGGCGCTCGGCCGCCTGCTGCGGCCGTCCGCCGACCACGGCGCGCCCGACGTCGCCGGTGGCACCGGCGGACAGCGCGATGAGGCCCTCGGCATGCGCGTCCAGCCAGGCGCGGGTCACCCGCGGCACGGCCAGGCGCTGGCCACGGGTATAGGCGAGGGAGATGAGCTTCGTGAGATTGCGATAGCCGGTGCCGTCCATCACCAGCAGCGTCAGGGCGGAGGTGTCGTCCTCGTCCTCTCGATCCACCACCAGCAGGTCGGCCCCGAAGATCGGCTTGATGCCGGCGGCGAAGGCCGCTTTGCTGAACTTAACCAGCCCGTAGAAGTTGCACAGGTCCGTGAGTGCCACCGCGCCCATGCCCAGCTCGGCAACCCGTTCGACCAGAGGCCGGACCCGCACCAGGCCGTCGACCAGAGAGTACTCGCTGTGCAGCCGCAGGTGGACGAAGTCGCTCATGGTTACCGGGGCCCTCCCCTGGTTTGTGGCAATAGGTATCAAAGCGTGTCCAGCAGGCGCCGCACGGGGGCGAAGCTGCGCCGGTGCGCCGGCGTCGGCCCCAGGCGTGCCAGGCAGTCGAGATGTTCCCGGGTAGCATACCCCTTGTGGCGCTCGAAACCGTAGCCCGGGTAGCGCTGCGCGAGTATAGCGAGCTCGGCATCGCGAGTTACCTTGGCGAGGATCGAGGCGGCGGCAATCTCGCCGTGCAGGCCATCGCCGCCCACCACCGCTTCCCCACGGTAGGGCCAGCGGGGCAGCCGGTTCCCGTCCACCAGGACGTAGTCGGGAACGGCGCCCAGGCCCTCCACGGCGCGGCGCATCGCAAGCAGCGAGGCCTCGAGGATGTTGAGGCGGTCTATCTCCGCGACCGCCGCCCGGCCGAGGCACCAGACAAGGGCCTGCGCACGGACCGCGACGGCAAGCTGCTCCCGGCGGCGCGCGCTCAGGCGCTTGGAGTCCGCCAGGCCGGCGATGGGGCGGCCCGGGTCGAGGATGACGGCCGCGGCGACGACGTCACCGGCGAGGGGGCCGCGGCCGACCTCGTCGACGCCGGCCACCTGCGCGCCCCGCTCCCGCAGCGCCGCGAGGGGGCTGGCGAAGAGCTCGGGCACCGACCGCTGGCGCGGCCTCAACCCTTGCGGTCGGTACAGAGGATGGTCGCGGAGGCGCAGAGCTGCTCATCCACCTCCGCGCGCACCGCGAACTTCCAGATACCGCGGCGGTCGCCGAGGATTTTCGCCTGCAGATACAGCTGGTCCCCGGGGACACAGGGCCGCTTGAAACGCACGTCGTCGGCACCGACGAAGTAATAGATAAAGCCATCCGCAGGGGTCTTGCCCTGCGTCTTGAAGCCGAGGATGCCCGCCGCCTGAGCCATGGCCTCGAGGATCAGCACACCGGGGAACACGGCCTTGCCGGGGAAGTGCCCCTGAAAGAACTCCTCGTTGCCGCTGAGGTTCTTGTAGCAGACGATGGACTCGCCGGGAATGAGCTCGACAACCCGGTCTACCAGAAGGAACGGATAGCGATGAGGCAGGTACTCGCGGATAGCTTCGATGTCCATCATCATTGGTGCGTTCCTCAGTGTGTCCCGGGGCGCCCTCGCGGCGCGGCCGTTCTGCCCTATTCTGCGCTGAGCTGATTCAGCTTGTCGGTGACCTTGGCCGTGATGCTGTAGCCCGGGTCCGCGTGGATCACGGATTCCCGCTGCAGCAGCAGGCCGATGCCCTCGGTCTGGATAAGGCCCTGGAGCACTTCCTGGACCATCGGCGACATCTGCTGCAGCAGTGCCTGGCCCGTCTCCTGCTCTGCAGTCTGCAGTTTGCCCGCCACGTGCTCGAGGTCGGACTGCTTGGAGGCCAGCTTCTTGCGGGCGGCGAGCTGCTGCTCCTGACTCATGACAGCGGCGTCTTTCTGGAAATCCTGCACCAGCTCGTCCAGTTCTTTCTTGAGCTGGTCGAACTCCTTCTTGTCGGACCGGTAGTCTTCCTGGCTGCGCACAGCCTCGAGTTCCTGCTGGGCGCGATCCGACTGCAGGATGGCCTGCTGCAGGTTGACGACGGCAATCTTGCCCTGGGCGACGGCAAGCGCCGGCAGGGTCAGCGCTGCGAGCGCCAGGATCTGTTTGGCGAGTCTGGTCACGATAGTCTCCTTCATGACGGGGTGAGTGGTAGTACAAAGCATGTTCAGAAGCCGCGGCCGAGGGTGAACTGGAACACCTCGTCGCGATCGATATCCGAGGCGTTCAGCGGCTTGGCGAGGCTGAAGGTCATGGGGCCGAAGCCGGAAATCCAGGTCACGCCGATGCCGGCAGAGTAGCGGAGTTCATCCGCGTCGACATCGAAGCAGTTGAGCTGATTGCCCCCGCACTTGGTGTCGAAAACATTGCCGATATCGAAAAAGAACGCCGTGCGCAGGCGCCTGCGGTCCTTGATGAACGGCAGCGGGAACAGCAGTTCCGCCGAGCCCTCGATGAGCGCGTTGCCCCCGAAGGGCGGCGGACGCCGGAAATTCTGGACCTCCTGGAAGGTCAGCTTGTCCGTCGCCGGATCGAGGACGTAACCGAACTGGTTGCCGTTCGGGCCGCCGACCTCGGTCGGATTGCCGTCCTCGTCGATGCCCGTGGTCGGTCGGGACGTGTCGTAGACCACCGGCGGCGTACTGCGCGGACCGAGGGTATTCACTTCATAGCCGCGTACGGAACCGAAGCCGCCGGCGAAAAAGTGCTGATAGAACGGCAGGTCCGTCGTGTCCCCGTAGCCGTCACCGTAACCGAGCTCCGTGCGGAAGTGCAGCACCCACTCGTTGACGATGGGAAAATAGATTTCGCCCCGGTAGGTGAGCTTGTAGAACTCGAGCTCCGACAGGGGCATGGCCATTTCCAGGGCCACGGACTGGGAGGCACCGCGGGTAGCGAGCTGGCCGCGATTCAGCGTGGACTGGTTCCAGCTGGTGGTGATGGTCCAGTTCAGGAACTCGTTGCCGTTCTCGTCCAGGAAACCGGGCTCCGCGGGGATCGTGAGGGCACTGTCGGGCAGCTCCGTGATCGGGCGGATTACCTCCGGGGCGAGAAAGCTGCCGTCCTCCTGCCGCGTGGACTCGTAGAAATTGTCGATGCCGGGGATGAGCCGGGGGCTGGAGCGGATTTCCTGCACAGCGAAGCGCCCGGCGGTGATCTTCGTGTTATCCACACCGAAGCTGAAGCCCAGGCGCTGCGTTTCCTTGATCGGGTAGCCGAAATTGAGGCCGGCGCCGTAGGTGTCCGTGGTGTAGCTGGCGACGTTCACCTCGTTGAGGTCCGTGGAGCGATAGAACACATTGAAGCCCCGACTGACGCCATCCTCGGTGAAATAGGGATTGGTGTAACTCAGGTTGACCTGGTCCTGGAAGCGCGAGGAGTTGACCCCGATGCCGACGCGCTTGCCGCTGCCGAGAAAGTTGTTCTGCTGCAGATTCAGGCCGAGGATGAGACCGGCCTGCTGGGCGAAACCGAGGCTGGCGCCGATACTGCCGGAGGACTGCTCCTCCACCTCGAATTCCACATCAATGAGGTCGTCGTGACCGGGCACCTCGGGCGTCTCCACGGCGGCGTCACTGAAGAAGCCGAGACGCTGCAGGCGCACCCGGGACTGCTCGATGGCCGCCGCAGAGGCCGGGGCGCTCTCCATCTGGCGCATCTCCCGCCGCAGCACATCGTCGGCGGTGCGCATGTTGCCTTTGAAGCTGATCCGGCGCACATAGGTCCGCTTGCCCGGGTCGATGAAAAACTTGACGCCGACGGTACCGGCGTCCTCGTTGATCTCCGGGATGCCGGTGACCTTGGCGAAGTTATAACCCTCGTTGCCGAGGCGCCGGGTGATGTACTCCTCGGTGGCCGTCACCAGCTGCTGCGAATAAGTCTGGCCCTCGCTGATCACAACAAAGCGCTTCAGGTCGCTCTCGTCGAGGACCAGGTCGCCGGAGAGGCCCACGGAGTCCACGGAGAACTGCTCGCCCTCGGTGACGTTGGCGGTAATGAACACGGCTTTCTTGTCCGGCGACACGGACACCTGCGTGGAGTCGATGTTGAACTGCAGGTAGCCGCGATCCATGTAGTAGGAAGTGAGCGCCTCGAGGTCCCCGGTGAGTTTCTCCTTCGAGTACTTGTCATCGTTGGTGAAGAAGGACAGCCAACCGCTCTCCTTGAGCTCGAAGACGTCTACCAGCTCGTCGTCGCTGAACACGCGGTTACCGACGATATTGACGTGCTTGATGGCGGCGACGGTGCCCTCGTCCACATCGATATTCACGGACACCCGGTTGCGCGGCTCCGGCAGCACCTCGGTCTCGATGCTGGCGTCGTAGCGGCCCTGCTGCACGTACTGGCGCTGCAGTTCCAGCTGCATACCCTCGAGGGTGGAGCGCTGGAAGACCTGGCCGACAGCAAGGCCGGCGCCCTTGAGGCCGTCGAGCAGCGCCTCGGTTTCGATGGCTTTGTTGCCGTCGATACTGATCTCGCTGATGCTCGGCCGTTCTTCGACCATGACCACGAGCACGTTGCCATCGCGGCCGATGCGGATATCGTCGAAGTTGCCGGTCGCAAAGAGACTGCGGGCCGTGGCGCGGATACTCGCCGTGCCGGCGACGTCACCGACACCGATGGGCATGGCGGCGAAAACACTGCCCGCGGAGATCCGCTGCAGGCCCTCGACACGGATGTCGGAGATGACGAAACCCTGAGCCCAGGCCAGGGGCGCCACCAGCCACAGGGCAAGAATCCAGTTGCGGCATATGAGCTGTCGCGTTTTCAATGCGTATCCAACAGTCAACACGGCGCGCTCGCAGCGCCGACCGCCCACGGCGCCGGCGCCCTTCTGCTAGAGGCGCGCAAAATCGTTATATAGGGCCAGCGCCATCAGGCTGATCACCAGGAAAAGACCGATCTGGTATCCCACCGCCTGGATGCGTTCCGGCACCGGCCGCCCAGCCACCAATTCTACCGTGTAGTACAGCAGATGGCCCCCATCGAGCACCGGAATCGGCAAAAGATTGACCACCCCGAGACTCACGCTGAGCAGTGCGAGGAAGCCGATATAGGATTCGAGGCCGGACTTGGCTGAGGCGGACGCCACTTTAGCAATGGTGATCGGGCCGCTCAAGTTCTTCGGCGAAATCAACCCCTGGAGCATCTTGCGCGCCGACTCCAGGGTAAAGGAAATCAGCTCCCCGGTGCGCTGCACGCCGGCACCGAGAGCTGCGAGGGGACCGCGCTCGAACTCCCGGCGGAGGTGCTCCGGCATGGGCGGTATGGCCACGGCCATGCCGATGCGGCCGATGCTGTCGCCGGCCTCCGTGGTCGCCGCCTCCGGCACGATGCGGGTGTCAAACTCGCTGCCGTTCTCCCGGCGCACGCGCAGGTCGATGGCCTGCCCCGGGCGTTCGCGCACGTAGCCGACCCAGTCCTCCCAGAGCGCCATGGGCCGGCCGTCGGCGCTGAGCACGAGGTCTCCCACAGCGAGGCCCGCGCGCTCGGCCGCGCCGCCGGGCACGATCTCGTCGGCCCTCGGCTCGATCGGCGGCGTGTAGAGCTCGATGCCGATGCCGCCGAGCAGGTCCGGCTCTTCCTCCCCGGCCAGCCAGGCATCGAGGCGGGCGTTGGAGTCGTAGAGCATGTCCGAGTCAGGATAGCGGGCGGTGAAACGGATCTCACCGGTATCGCCGATGCGCTCGAGCAGGCGGAAGCGCAGCGCCTGCCAGGTGGGCGTCTCGCGGCCGTCCACAGCGACGAGTTCCTGGCCCGCCTCGAGCCCCGCCAGCTCCGCTACAGAACCCTCCTCGACCGCGCCGATCACCGGCGCGTACCCGCTCTCACCGGCGAGAAACAGCCCCCAGTAGGCGACGATGGCGAGAAGGAAGTTGGCCAGGGGGCCGGCGGCGACCACGGCGATGCGCTGCAGTACGGGTTTGCGGTTGAAGGCGCCTTCCAGCTCTGCCGGCGGGACGTCTCCCTCCCGCTCGTCCAGCATCTTCACATAGCCGCCCAGGGGCACGGCGGCGATGGTGTACTCCGTGCCGTGGCGGTCATGCCAGCGGGCCAGGGGCCTGCCAAAGCCGATGGAGAAGCGCAGCACCTTCACCCCACAGCGCCGCGCTACCCAGAAATGGCCGTATTCGTGCACGGCGACAAGGATCGCCAGCGTCCCCAGGGTGATGAGTATGGTCTGCAGCAGGTCCATCAGCGCTCCGATTGTGCCCGTAAAGTTCGTCCGCGCGACCGCAGCCGCTCTGCGGCCACACGCCGGGCCTCACCGTCGGCAGCTTCGACAACGGCGAGGCTGGCAGGTTCAACGTGGCCGACCCGGCCGAGTGTCTCCTCGATAACCGCAGGAATATCCATGAAGTCGACAGCCCCGTCGAGGAAGCCGGCCACGGCCACCTCGTTGGCGGCATTGCAGGCCGCCATGGTGGTGCCCCCGGCGGCGATGGACTCCCGGGCGAGGCGCAGGCAGGGGAAACGCGTCTCGTCCGGGGCCTCGAAATCGAGCCTGGCGACCTCGAACAGGTCCAGAGGCGCCACCCCCGCGGCCAGCCGCTCGGGCCAGCCGAGGCCGTAGGCGATAGGCGTGCGCATGTCCGGGTTGCCGAGCTGCGCGAGGACGGACCCGTCCCGGTACTGAACCAGCGAGTGGATCACGCTCTGGGGGTGCACGACGATCGTCACCTGCTCCGGGCCCACCCCGAAGAGCCAGCAGGCCTCGGCCAGCTCGAGGCCCTTGTTCATGAGCGTCGCCGAGTCCACGGAGATCTTCCGGCCCATGGACCAGTTCGGGTGTGCACAGGCCTGGTCGGGGGTAGCCGCGGCGATACGCGCCGCGTCCCAGGTGCGGAAGGGGCCGCCGGAGGCGGTGAGCAGGATCCGCTCCACGCCGGCGAGACCGGGGCGGGCAGCGTCGTCCACGGGCAGGCATTGGAAGATCGCGTTGTGCTCGCTGTCGATGGGCAGGAGCAATGCACCGGCCTCACGCACCGCGGACATGAACAGGGCACCGGCGGTGATCAGTGCCTCCTTGTTCGCGAGCAGGACGCGCTTGCCCGCGCGGGCGGCCGCCAGCGTCGCCGGAAGGCCCGCACTGCCGACGATGGCAGCCATGACCGCGTCGACCTCGGCGGCGGTGGCCACGCGCTCGAGACCGGCTGCTCCCTGCAGCACTTCCGTGGCGGCACCGGCGTCAGCCAGTTCCCTATGGAGCGCCTCGGCAGCGGCCTCATCGGTCATCACTGCGTAGCGCGGCGCGTGCGCAAGGCACTGGTCCCGAAGCGCGGCGACGGAGCGCTGCGCCGTGAGAGCAAAGACCGCGAAACTGTCCGGGTGCCGGGCAACCACATCGAGCGTGTTGACGCCGATGGACCCGGTGGATCCCAGAACCGTGACCTGTTGTTTCATGCTCAGTACCCCGCGAGCAGCAGACCAAGGGTGAAGGAGGGCGCCGCGCCACAGAGGCTGTCGAGGCGATCGAGGAGGCCGCCGTGGCCCGGCAGGACGGAGCTGGCGTCCTTAACCCCGCTCTCCCGCTTGACCATGCTCACGGTGAGGTCGCCGAGCACGGAGGTCAGCGCCGTGATCAGGGCCACCGCGACCACCGCAGCCAGCCCCAGGTGATCGAGGCGGGCCGGAAGCGAAGTCCAGACGAGTGCACCGAGGGCGACGCTGGCGGCGACACCGCCCCAGAACCCCTCCCAGGTCTTCGCCGGACTCACGGACGGCGCCAGGCTGTGCCGCCCGAAACGCTTGCCGGTGAAATAGGCGCCGATGTCCGAGGCGGCCACGAGGAGCACAAGCACCACCATGAGCGCCCCGCCGAAAGGCAGGGCCAGGAGGTACACGGCCGCGACCCAGGCAGGCACGAGAATCATCAGGCCCATGAGTGCGCGCAGGGGCCGGGCATTCCAGATCATGGCGCTGCCCGGGAAGGCGCGCACCCAGAGCAGCGCGAAACACCACCAGAGGCAGGCGACACCCAGCACCGGCTGCACATCGGCTCGCCGGGCGTGCAGACCGAGGGGCAACAGAAACCAGCCGGCAGCGCAGCCGGCAAGCACCAGCAGCGCGAAGGCCGCCTGCAAAGGCGCCCCGCGCAGCCCCGCCAGGGGCGCCCACTCCCAGGCGCCCGCAGCCACCACCAGGGCAAAGGCAGCGGCCAGGGCGGGCAGGGGAAGAATGAAGATGCCGGCGAGGAACAGCCCCGCCATGGCGAGGGCGGTGATAACCCGTAGCCTAAGCATCGAGGTCGCCGCCGGCAACCAGCCCATCGGGCTCGCGCTGGCCGAAGCGACGCTCCCGGCGCGAATAATCGGCGAGGGCGCGGGCAAACTCGAGTTCGCCGAAGTCCGGCCACAGCGTCGGCGTGAAATAGAGCTCGCTGTAGGCGAAGTGCCAGAGCAGAAAGTTGCTGATGCGAGCGTCGCCGCCGGTACGGATACACAGATCCGGCGACGGCAGGTCGGCGAGGCTCAGCTCGGCGCCCAGGGCCGCCTTGTCGATGGCCGCCGGGTCGAGCTCGCCGCGGGCGGCGCGCTCGGCGAGGCGGCGGGCCGCGCGGGCGATGTCCCACTGGCCGCCGTAATCCACGGCGATCACCACCGTGGCGTCACAGTTGTCGGCCGTGTTCCGCTCGGCATGTTCCATGAGCCGCTGCAGGTGGGCGCTGAAACGCGTGCGCTCGCCGATGAAGCGAAGCCGCACACCGTCCTCCCGCAGCTGCTTGACCTCGCTGCGCAGGTAGCGGGAGAGCAGCGCCAGCAGCGCCCGGACCTCGTGCCGGGGCCGGCCCCAGTTCTCGCTGCTGAAGGCGAAGAGCGTGAGCACCTCCACCCCGCTGTCACGGCAGGCGCGCATGACACTGCGCACGGCCTCCACCCCGGCCCGGTGTCCGGCCGGTCCCGGCAGGCCGCGATGCCTGGCCCAGCGGTTGTTGCCGTCCATGATGATAGCGACATGGCGCGGCACAACCGCAGATGGTTTACCGCTGACTGCGGTCATCGCAAACCGTCAGATTTCCATCAGGTCGGCTTCCTTGTCCGCGAGCATCTGATCCGCGCGGGCACTGTAGCCGTCCGTGAGTTTCTGCACCGCGTCCTGGCCCCGGCGCTCGTCGTCCTCGCTGATCTCCTTGTCCCTGGCCAGGTCCTTGAGCATATTCATGGCATCCCGGCGGGCGTTGCGGATGGACACCCGCGCCGCCTCCGCCTCGCTCCGCGCCTGCTTGATATAGCCCTTGCGGGTCTCCTCGGTCAGCGGCGGCATGGGAATGCGGATGACTTCGCCGGCGGTGGCCGGGTTCAGGCCGAGGTCGGATTTCATGATCGCACGCTCAACCTGGGGGATCATGGACTTGTCCCACACCGTGAGACTCAGGGTGCGCGCGTCTTCCACGTTGACGTTGGCGACCTGGTTGATGGGGGTCTCGGCGCCATAATACGGCACTTTCAGGCCCTCGAGGATGCTCGGGTGCGCCCGCCCGGTACGAATCTTGTTGAAATGGCTGACAAGGGCGTCGAGGCTGTTCTTCATGCGCTGCTCGGCCTCGGTCTTGATGTCGTCGATCACGCTATTACTCCCTGTTGATCACTCGATGAGCGTACCATCGCGGCCGCCGCGGACGATATTCAGCAGCGCACCGGCTTTTTCCATCATGAACACGCGCACGGGCATGCTGTGGTCCCGGCACAGGCAGATGGCGGTCAGGTCCATGACCTCGAGCTTCTTGTCTATGACTTCGTCATAGCTCAGGCGCTCGTAGCGAACCGCATCCGCTTCCTTCATGGGATCCGCAGAGTACACGCCGTCGACCTTGGTGGCTTTCAGCACCAGCTCCGCCTCGACCTCGATGCCGCGGAGGCAGGCGGAGGAATCGGTGGTGAACAGCGGGTTGCCGGTGCCGGCGCAGAAGATGACCACGTCGCCATTGGACAGGGCCCGGATGGCCTTGCGCCGGTCGTAATGATCGACCACCCCGGACATGGGTATGGAGGACAGCACCTGGGTGGCGATGTTGGAGCGCTCCAGGGCGTCGCGCAGGGCCAGGGCGTTCATGACGGTGGCTAGCATGCCCATGTGATCCCCGGTGACCCGGTCCAGCCCCGCCGTCTGCAGGGCGGCGCCCCTGAACAGGTTGCCACCGCCCACCACCAGACCGACCTGCACGCCGATACCCACCAGCTGGCCGATCTCGAGGGCCATGAGGTCGAGCACCTTGGGATCGATGCCGAACTTCTCCCGACCCGACAGCGCCTCCCCGCTCAGCTTGAGGAGAATCCGCTTGTATTTTTTTTCGCCGCTCGCCATCACGCGCTCTTTATCCCTCTGGGTACTGCCGCCATCTTACCCGACAACCCGGGCCGACGGCAGCGTCCGCGGCTGTTT
>CAYFVG010000005.1:0-31056 GCA_964346365.1 uncultured Alteromonadaceae bacterium | reverse complement strand
TCGGGTTTAGATTTCTCAGCTGCATTATAAGACAAATCCCCCTGAATCCCAGCGCGGTCAATGGGGGCTCCGCAAGTTAAGAAAGGTAGGTCCTG
Source organism: uncultured Alteromonadaceae bacterium (assembly GCA_964346365.1). Lineage (GTDB taxonomy): Bacteria > Pseudomonadota > Gammaproteobacteria > Pseudomonadales > Halieaceae > Pseudohaliea. Next base: position 30,961 of record CAYFVG010000005.1, on the reverse strand, counting down.
ACTGCCCGGGCCGGAGGCGGGAGGGTGCCCCCAGTCGCTCCCCATTTCACGCTTTGTGGGGGCACCCTCCCGCCTCCGGCCCTACCGTGCGAGAGATTTACCGCTGTCAAGAGTACGCTGGGCGTCAGGGGCGAGCGCGGGCCTCTAACGGAGGGCAACACCCTCACATACGCTCGATAAGCGCATCGCCGAAGCCGGAGCAGCTGACCAAGGTGGCGCCTTCCATAAGGCGTTCGAAGTCGTAGGTGACCATGCCGGCCTGGATGGCGCCATTCATGCCGTTGATGATCAGGTCGGCGGCCTCGTTCCAGCCGAGGTGGCGCAGCATCAGCTCTGCCGACAGGATCAGCGAGCCGGGGTTGACCTTGTCCTGGCCCGCATACTTGGGCGCCGTGCCATGCGTCGCCTCGAAGAGGGCGACCGTATCGGAGAGGTTGGCGCCCGGGGCAATGCCGATGCCGCCGACCTGCGCAGCGAGGGCGTCGGACAGATAGTCGCCGTTGAGGTTCAGGGTAGCGACCACACTGTAGTCCTTCGGACGGGTCAGCACCTGCTGCAGCATGGCATCGGCGATAACATCCTTGATGACGATCTGCCCGCCGGTCTTCGGGTTCCTGATCTCTACCCAGGGGCCACCCTCGAGCAGCTCACCGCCGAACTCTTCCTGCGCGAGCTGGTAGCCCCAATCGCGGAAGGCGCCCTCGGTGAACTTCATGATGTTGCCTTTATGCACCAGGGTGACCGAGGGCAGGTCCTGGTCAATGGCGTAGTGGATGGCCTTGCGGACCAGGCGCTGCGTACCCTCCTTCGATACCGGCTTGATGCCGATCCCGCAGTTGTCGGGGAAGCGGATCTTGGTGGCGCCCATCTCGTTGACGATGAAGTCGATAACCTTCCTGGCCTCGTCGCTGTCAGCCCGATACTCGATCCCGGCGTAGATGTCCTCGGAGTTCTCGCGGAAGATGATCATGTTGCAGTCGCCGGGCTTCTTCACCGGGGACGGCACGCCTTCGAACCAGCGCACCGGCCGGAGGCAGGTATAGAGGTCGAGCTCCTGGCGCAGAGCGACATTCAGGGAGCGGAAGCCGCCACCCACCGGGGTGGTCAGCGGGCCCTTGATGGCGATCGAGTAGGTCTTGATGGCGTCCAGCGTCTCCGCCGGGAACCAGTCGCCCTCGTAGAGCTCCGCAGCCTTTTCGCCGGTGAAGATCTCCATCCAGGAAATTTTCTTCCCGCCGCCGTAGGCCTTCTCCACGGCGGCATCAACCACCTTGATCATGACCGGGCTGATATCCACCCCGATGCCATCACCTTCGATGTAGGGGATTACCGGGTTGTCCGGGACGTTGCGTGAGTAGTCGTCGTTGACCGTGATGCGTTCACCCGTCGCGGGCACCTGAATGTGCTGATAGCCCATTGAATGTCTCCAATACAGTGTGGTTCGATAGCGCCGCTGCGCGGGTCCAGGTGTGAGCCTGTACCGCGGATCACTCTATCAGATTTGCCCTCACGGCGGCGGCCCGCGACAGCCCGCGGGGGCCTCAACCATGAGGGCACGTGGCCGACATCATCCTGTTCAACAAGCCTTTCCGGGTGCTCAGCCAGTTCACCGACGACCGCGGCCGCGCCACCCTGGCCGACTACCTCGACGCCCGCGGCTTTCGCCCCGCGGGCCGCCTGGACTACGACGCCGAGGGGCTGCTCCTGCTCACCGATGACGGCGCGCTGCAGCAGCGCATCGCCAACCCCCGGCACCGGCACTGGAAGACCTACCTGGCCCAGGTCGAGGGCGAACCCGGCGAGGAGGCCCTGGCGGCCCTGCGCGGCGGCCCGCTCCTCAAGGACGGCCCGACGCTCCCGGTCCGGGCCCGGCGTATCGACCCGCCAGCCCTCTGGCCCCGGGAGCCGCCGGTCCGGGCGCGCCCCAGCATCCCCGACGCCTGGCTGGAAATCGCCGTCCGCGAGGGTCGCAACCGCCAGCTGCGCCGCATGACCGCCGCGGTGGGCCTGCCGACACTCCGCCTCGTGCGCACCGCCGTGGCCGACTGGACCCTCGGCGAGCTTCGGCCCGGCGAATGGCGGGCGGCCCGCGTCCACCTGCCGGCCCGGGGCCCCGGGGGCTCCCGGTGAGCCGCTGGGCGCCGCGGGCGACCGTGGCCACGGTGGTCTACGACGGCAGCCGCTACCTGCTGGTGGAGGAACGGGACAAGACCACCGGGGCGCTTGTCTTCAATCAGCCGGCGGGGCACCTCGAGGCCGGCGAGGACCTGGCTGCAGCCGCCCTCAGGGAGGTGCGCGAGGAGACCGGCTGGGAGGTCGAGCTCACGGGGCTTGTCGGCGTCTCCCTGTATTCCCCGCCAGCGGGCACGCTGACCTTCCTGCGGACCACGTTTACCGCCCGTCCCCGGCGCAGGATCCCGGGAGCGGAGCTCGACCCGGACATCGACGCCGTGCACTGGCTTGCCTACGCGGAAATTCTCGCGCGTTCTGCTAAAATGCGCAGTCCGCTGGTGCTGGCCGCCGTCGAGCGCCACCGCGCCGGTGCCATCCACCCCCTGGACCTGCTCTTCGATCGATGAACGCCCAAGCCCCCAAGACCGTTATCGTCGGCATGTCCGGCGGCGTCGACTCCTCGGTCAGCGCCCTCCTCCTGCTCGAGGCCGGCTACCGCGTCGAGGGGTTGTTCATGAAGAACTGGGACGAAGACGACGGCACGGAGTACTGCACGGCCAGGGCCGATTACGCCGACGCCCGGGCCGTCGCCGACCGCCTCGGTATCACCCTGCACGGAGCGAACTTCGCCGCCGAGTACTGGGACAATGTGTTCGAGCATTTCCTCACCGAGTACCGCGCCGGGCGCACGCCGAACCCGGACATTCTCTGCAACCGCGAGATCAAGTTCCGGGCCTTTCTCGACTACGCCCTGCACCTTGGCGCGGACTGCATCGCCACGGGGCACTACGCGCGCCGCGGCAGCGACCAGGCGGGTCGCAGCACCCTGCTGAAGGGTCTGGACGACAACAAGGACCAGAGCTATTTCCTCCATGCCGTGGGGCACGAGGAGCTGGCGCGTACGCTCTTTCCTCTCGGCGAGCTGCCCAAGCCGCGAGTACGGGAGCTCGCCGCTCGCGCCGGCTTCGTCACCCACGACAAGAAGGATTCCACCGGCATCTGCTTCATCGGCGAGCGGCGTTTCAGCGACTTTCTGAAGCAGTACCTCCCGGCCCGGACCGGAGACATCGTCAGCCTCGACGGCGAACACCTCGGGCGGCACCAGGGCCTCATGTACCACACCATCGGCCAGCGCCAGGGCCTGGGTATCGGCGGGCGCGCGGGCAGGGACGAGACCCCCTGGTACGTCGTCGCCAAGGACCTCGACCGGAACCTGCTCCTGGTTGCCCAGGGCAACGACCACCCGGCCCTGTTCAAACACGAGCTCACGACCGGCGCGGCGACCTGGGTCAGCGGCGAAGCGCCACCGCTGCCCCTGCGCTGCGCCGCCCGGATTCGTTATCGGCAGCCAGACCAGCTGTGCACGGTACAGGGCGCCGGGAATGGCCTGCGGGTGATCTTCGAAAGCCCCCAGCGGGCGGTGACCCCGGGGCAGTCCGCGGTGTTCTACGACGGTGACCGCTGCCTCGGCGGCGCCACTATCGAGCGGGCGGCCTGAGCGCCTTGGCCGCGCTCAGGGACCAGGCCATCGCCCTGGCCGGCGTCGCCCAGGCGGCGCGGCTCGTGGACCAGGTGGCGCGTACCGGAAGCCACCCGGAGCAGTTCCTCGCCGCCTCCGTGCACAGCCTCTTCCAGTTCGACCCGCCGGACAGCGCCGCCGTTTTTAACGGCCTGCCCGGGGTCAGGCTCGGTCTCGACACCCTGGCGGCGATCCTGGCCAACCGGCAGGTCCCGGAGCATCGAGAGGTGGTCCGCTACCTGTTCGCCCTGCTCTACCTCGAGCGCCGCTTTGCCGCGGATCCGGAGCGCATGGCGGTGGTCCGCTCGCGCCTCGAGCACGCGAGCTTCAAGGCCGAGCACTTCAGCAGCGATCTGGGACCGGTTTGCCACAGTCTCGCCGGCATCTACCAGGATACGCTGAGTACCCTGCGTTTCCGCATCAAGGTGACCGGCAACGCCCAGCACCTGCAGGACCCGCGCATGGCGGACACGGTCCGCACGCTGCTCCTCGCCGGGGTCCGCTCCGCCCACCTCTGGCGTCAGCTCGGCGGGCGCCGCTGGCGCCTGGTCTTCGAGCGCCGCCGGCTCCTCGCCACCTGCCAGGCGCTGTCCCGGGAAGTTGCGGTGGTGTAGTATTCCGGCTTTTCCGGGGAGGCATCCATGGAGCTCTCGGCCCTGAGCGCAGTCTCGCCGATCGACGGTCGCTACGGCGACAAGACCGGCGTGCTCCGAGACATTTTCAGCGAATACGGGCTGATCAAGCGACGGGTCCTGGTGGAGGTCCGCTGGTTGCAGCAGCTCGCCGCCCATCCGCGGATTGCAGAGGTGCCCGAGCTCTCCGCCGAGGCCAGCGCGCGCCTGGAACAGCTGCTCGCGGACTTCGGTCCCGACGCCGCCGCGCGGGTGAAGGCCATCGAGGCGACCACCAACCACGACGTCAAGGCCGTGGAGTACTTTCTCAAGGAGACCATCGCCGACACGCCGGAACTGACCGCCGTCAGCGAATTCGTGCACTTCGCCTGCACCTCCGAGGACATCAACAATCTCTGCCACGCGCTCATGCTCCGCGACGGTGTCGAGGGCGTGCTGCGCCCGGCCCTCGGGCGCATCGAGAACCGCCTCGCCGGCTTTGCCCGGGAGCACGCGGCACTGCCCATGCTGTCGCGCACCCACGGCCAGACCGCCAGCCCCACCACCGTGGGCAAGGAGTTCGCCAACGTGGTGGCGCGCCTGCGTCGGCAGCTCGACGCCCTGGATCGCTGCGAGTACCTCGGCAAGATCAACGGCGCCGTGGGTAACTACAACGCCCACCTGGCTGCCTATGCGGATGTGGACTGGCCCGGCAACGCCCGCGCCTTCGTCGAGGCCCTCGGGTTGTCCTTCAACCCCTACACCACGCAGATCGAGCCCCACGACTACATGGCCGAACTGTTCGATACGCTGGCGCGCATCAACACGCTCCTCGTCGACTTCAGCCGCGACGTCTGGGGCTATGTCGCCCTGGGCTACTTCCGCCAGAAGGCTATTGCGGGCGAGGTGGGGTCTTCGACCATGCCGCACAAGATCAACCCCATCGATTTCGAGAACGCCGAGGGCAATCTCGGCCTCGCCAATGCGCTCTTCGGGCACCTCGCCGGCAAGCTGCCGGTGAGCCGCTGGCAGCGCGACCTCACGGACTCCACCGTGCTGCGCAACATGGGCGTCGCGTTCGGCTACAGCCTCATCGCCTATGCCAGCCTGGAAAAGGGGCTGGGCAAGCTGGAGGTGGACGCGGCGCGCCTCGCCGCGGACCTCGACGACGGCTGGGAAGTATTGGCGGAGGCCGTGCAGACGGTGATGCGCCGCCACGGTATCGAACAGCCCTACGAAAAGCTCAAGGACCTCACCCGGGGTCAGGGCATCACCGCCGAGCGCCTGGGCGCTTTCATCGACGGACTGGCGCTGCCGGAGACCGCCCGCGGCGAGCTCCGCGCGCTGACCCCCGAGAGCTACACCGGCAACGCGGCCTACCAGGCCCGCACCCTGGACTGACGCCGTGGCCACCGCGCTGCGCGCTGCGATGCTTTCCCCGGCTGCCGGAAACAGCCCGGCCGGGGCCGACCGCGCGCGGGTGTGCGGCCACGGGGACGGCCTGCGCCTTTTCGGACAGTGCCTGGAGGTCGGACAGTGCCTGGAGGCCATCGATGTCCACTGACCTGACGCTTGCCCGGGCCCGCTGGGCCGAGGACGAGAGCACCCTCAAGGCCCTCCGGGATACGGTCTTCGTCCGCGAACAACAGGTGCCCCCGGCGATCGAATGGGATGGCAATGATCGGGACGCAACACACATCATCGCCCGGCGCGGCGCCGAGGCCATCGCCTGCGGACGCCTCCTCGGCGACGGCAAGATCGGCCGCATGGCCGTACTCCCGGCCCATCGCCACCGGGGCATCGGGGCGGCAGTACTGGCGGCACTGGTGGACGAGGCCCGGTCCCGGGGGCTGCACCGCGTGTACCTGCACGCCCAGGCCCACGCCGAGAGCTTCTACCGCGCCCGGGGCTTCGGCGCCGTGGGGGAGCCCTTCGAGGAAGCGGGTATTCCCCATATCGCCATGGTACGGACCCTCGACTACCTGGACTGCCCGGTGCCGGTGAGTCCCGTCTACGGGCCCGAGCCCTTTGCAACACTGCTGCTCTCCCTCGCTCGCAGCACCCGCCGGCAGCTCGCGGTGCTGAGCCCGTCCCTGGACCGGTCGCTATTCGAACCGCCGGGGCTCCGCGAAGCGATCACTGTCCTGTGCCGGCAGACCCGGGAGGCGGAGGTGCGGATCCTCGTCGCCGACGGCCGTGCCCTCACCGCCCGCGGCAGCGCCCTGCTCCAGCTGGCGCGGCGTCTGCCGAGCAAGCTTTCCTTCCGCGAGCTGCCCGAGCACCCCGAGTGGCCCGGCGACAGCTGCGTCATCCGCGATCGCGACGGCCTGCTCACCCTGCCCGCAGAGCCGCAGAGCCCGGGCAGCTACCATCCCGGTGATCGGCCGCGGGTCGCCGGGGAGCTGGATCGCTTCGATACGCTGTGGCGCCTGGGCCAGGAAACGGCGGAGCTGCGCGCCCTGCATATCTAGCCGCGGGAGCCTCAGACCAGCTCGACGATCTGCCGGGCAGCGTTGTAGGGGGTGGTGCGCTGGGCCTCGACGTCGGCCTCCAGCCGGGGCAACAGGTCCTTGAGCGCCGGCTGGGACTGCAGCCGCGCCAGCAGCATCTCGCGCACGAGCTGGTGCATCCAGTCCCGATACTGTCGCGCGCGGCGGGCGTCGAAGGCGCCCAGCTTCTTCGCTTCCAGGTAGTACTCGACGACCATGCCCCAGACCGCCTCGATCTGCAGCCCCTTGAGCGCCGAACAGGTCATCACCCGCGGGGTCCAGAAGCTGGTGTGACGCAGGAGCCCCATGGCGCTGAGGTAGTGCTGGCGCGACTGGCGGGCGAGCTCTTCGCTGGCGCCATCGGCCTTGTTGATGACCAGGGCGTCGGCGAGCTCGAGAATACCCTTCTTGATACCCTGCAGCTCGTCGCCCCCGCCGGGCAGCATGAGCACCATAAAGAAATCCACCATGGCGGCGACCTGGTACTCGGACTGGCCGACACCGACGGTCTCGACGAGGATCACGTCGTAACCGGCGGCCTCGCAGAGGAGCATGGTCTCGCGGGTTTTCTGCGCGACGCCCCCGAGGGTACCTTCCGCCGGCGACGGCCGGATGAAGGCCTCGTCCCGGCGCGACAGCTGTTCCATGCGTGTCTTGTCGCCGAGAATCGAACCGCCGCCGAGCGGCGAGCTGGGGTCCACGGCCAGCACGGCAACCCGCTTGCCCTGCTCGATCAGGTGCAGGCCGAAGGTCTCGATGAAGGTCGACTTGCCGACCCCGGGCACCCCGGTGATACCCACGCGCACGCTGTTGCCCGCGGCCGGCAGCACGGCCTCGAGCAGCGCCTGGGCCGCGTCCCGGTCGCCGGGGAGGCGGCTCTCGACCAGGGTGATGGCCTTGCCGAGGGCCCGGCGCTCACCGCGCCGGAGGGCTGCGACGTCGACGCTCGCCATTCAGTCGCCAACGGCCGCGTTGACCGCCGCGAGCACCTCCCGGGCGGCGCTGGGTATCGGTGTTCCCGGCCCGAAGATGCAGGTGACGCCCGCCTCGCGCAGCCCCTCGTAGTCACCCTGCGGGATGACCCCGCCGGCGATGACCACGATGTCCTCTGCCCCCTCTTTGCGCAGTGCCTCGATAAGCGCCGGGACGAGAGTCTTGTGGCCCGCGGCCAGGGAGGACGCGCCGACCACGTGCACGTCGTTCTCGATGGCCTGCCGGGCTACCTCCTCGGGCGTGGAGAACATGGGCGACAGGTCGATGTCAAAGCCGACATCGGCGAAGGCCGTCGCGACCACCTTGGCACCGCGGTCGTGGCCATCCTGGCCCATCTTGCAGACGAGCATGCGCGGGCGCCGGCCGTGGCGCTCCACGAACGCCTCGATATCGCCGGCGATGGCCTGCCAGTCGCCGTCTTCCTTGAACGCCGACCCATAGACCCCGGAAACCGTCTGGGCATGGGCGTTGAAGCGGCCGAACTCGCGCTCGAGGGCAAAGGAGATCTCGCCGACGGTGGCGCGGCGGCGGGTGGCCTCGACGGCCAGCGCGAGGAGGTTGCCCTCGCCGGCTGCGGCGGCCTGATACAGCTGCTCGAGGATGTCCTCGACGGCAGCCTCGTCACGCCCGCTGCGAACGCGCTCCAGGCGATCGAGCTGTGCCTTGCGCACGGCTTCGGTCTCGATCTCGAGCACCTCGACGGCGTCGTCGTGACCGGACTGATACTTGTTGACGCCGACGATGACGTCGTCGCCGCGGTCGATGCGTGCCTGCTTGCGCGCGGCGGCCTCCTCGATGCGCAGCTTCGGCATGCCGCCCTCGATCGCCCTGGCCATGCCGCCGGCTTCCTCCACTTCGTCGATCAGCTCCCCGGCGCGATCCACCATGTCCTGGGTGAGCTTCTCCATGAAGTAGCTGCCGCCCCAGGGGTCGACCACGCTGGTGATGTGGGTCTCTTCCTGAATGATGAGCTGGGTGTTGCGGGCGATGCGCGCGGCGAAGTCCGAGGGCAGCGCGATGGCCTCGTCGAGGGCGTTGGTGTGCAGCGACTGGGTGCCGCCGAAGATCGCGGCCATCGCCTCGATCGTGGTACGCACCACGTTGTTGTAGGGGTCCTGCGCGGTCAGCGACCAACCGCTGGTCTGGCTGTGCGTGCGCAGCATGGAACTCTTCGGATTCTGCGGCTCGAACTCGGCGACGATCTGCGCCCAGAGGAGTCGCGCCGCGCGCAGCTTGGCGATCTCCAGGTAGAAGTTCATGCCGATACCCCAGAAAAAGGAGAGCCGCGGCGCGAAATCGTCGATGTGCAGCCCCGCCGCCAGCGCCGTGCGGATGTACTCCTTGCCGTCGGCGAGGGTATAGGCGAGCTCGAGGGCGGCGTCGGCCCCGGCTTCCTGCATGTGATAGCCGGAGATGGAGATCGTGTTGAAGCGCGGCATGTGCTCCGAACAGTAGGCGATGATGTCACCGATGATCTTCATGCTCGGCGCCGGCGGGTAGATGTAGGTGTTGCGGACCATGAACTCCTTGAGGACATCGTTCTGGATAGTCCCGGCGAGCTTCTCCTGGGCGACCCCCTGCTCCTCGGCGGCCACGATGTAGCCCGCGAGCACCGGCAGCACGGCGCCGTTCATGGTCATGGACACCGACACCTGATCCAGCGGAATCCCGTCGAACAGGATCTTCATGTCCTCGACGGAATCCACCGCGACGCCGGCCTTGCCGACATCGCCGGTAACCCGCGGGTGATCCGAGTCATAGCCGCGGTGCGTGGCGAGGTCGAAGGCCACGGAAATACCCTGCCCGCCCGCGGCTAGCGCCTTGCGGTAGAACGCGTTCGATTCCTCGGCGGTGCTGAAGCCCGCGTACTGGCGGATGGTCCAGGGCCGGCCGGCGTACATGGTCGCCTGCGGCCCGCGCAGGTACGGCGACATGCCCGGCATGGTATCCGTGTACTCGAGGCCCTCGAGATCGGCCGCCGTGTACAGCGCCTTCACGTCGACGCCCTCCGGCGTGTGCCAGGTGAGCTCGGCAGGGTCCTTGCCCTTCATCTGTTTGGTGGCCAGCTCGCGCCAGGCGTCGGGCGTTGCCTGCTCCGGGTCGTAGATTTTCTTGCTCATGGCGGTCAATGCTCCCCGTCGCCCGGCTGGTTCAGCTCGATGAGGACACCGTCACAGCTCTTCGGGTGGATGAAAACGGTCAGGCAGCCGTGGGCGCCCGGGGCGGGCTCGTCGGCCAGGAACCGGTAGCCCTTCTCCCGGAGCCGGGCGACGTCGGCGTGGATGTCGTCCGTGCGGAAGCAGAGGTGGTGTATACCGCCCCCGCGTTTCTCGAGGTACCTGGCGATGGGGCCCTCGCCGCGCAACGGGTGCACCAGCTCGATGCTGGTCTCCGGCAGCGGGAAAAAGGCCGTGGTGGTCTTGGCGGCCTCCACCTCTTCAGTACCCTCGAAGGGCAGGCCGAAATCCTCCAGGAAGCGCTTGATAGCCCCTTCGAGGTCCGGGACGGCAATGGCAATATGGTCCAGGGCAGTGATCATGGCGTCTCCTCAGACAAGCTGGGCCAGAAATTCATCGGTGACGGCGCGGCGCCGGGCCGCGATGTCCTCCGGTGACTCGACGACGATCTTCTCGTCCGGCGTGATCCTGAACAGGGGCTGGCCCTTCCTGATGATAACGCCGTCGTCCTCCACCAGCACCTCGTCCACGCTGCCCGCGAAGGGCGCGTAGACCTTGTTGAACATCTTCATCACCTCGACAATATACAGTGGATCGCCGGCGTCGAAGTGGTCTCCCGCCCGGACGTAGGCAGCGTGTGCGGGCGTCTCCCGACTGTAGAACATACCGCCGCTCTCGGCGAGAATCTCGTCCGCCTTGGCCCGCGGCGGCGGCGCCAGGATCTTGGTCATGGCGGCCTGGTGTTCCGCATCGAGGAGGCGCTCCGGGATGTGGATAGCGAGGTCCGCGTTCACGGACAGCTCGAAAAAGCCCGAGGCCTCGGCCAGGCTCGGCAGGACGGCGAGCAGCTCCATGCCTGTCTGGAAACCGCGGTGCGCGGCCCGCACGGCCGCCCAGCGTTCGGCGCTCACGCCGGCGGGGGCCGCCTCGTCAGCGAGGCGACGCTGCAGTGCCAGCCAGTCGTCTTCGCCGACCAGCCTGTGCAGCTCGCGGTAGAAGGCCAGCCCCGCCTGCAGGATTTCCTGATCGTGGTCCCAGATCACGGACGCGGCGGGTGCCGCGGGGTCGTAGTCCATGTTGAGAAAATGGTAGGTCTCGTCGAGGAGCACCAGCGGGTTTCCGTTCCAGCTGATGTGCCCATCGAGCACCGTATAGCTGTCGCGGTGGATGCTCAGCCAGCCCGCGAGCATGTGCGGCTGAGACAGCAGCAGCTCAAGGGGACGCAGGATCAGGGTCTGCTTGCGATCGAGCGTTGCGGCCAACTCCTGCGCCGCCGTTCCCTCGTGCTGCGCCAGCAGGTGGCGCCGCACCCCGTCCCAGGCGTGGTGCGGGTCGATGTCGCCGGCCCGTGCCTTGAGTTCGCCCACGGCAGTCAGGTACGGCACGATGAAGCGGGTCGTCGGCCGGGCGTTGATGTTGTTGCCGATGAACCAGTTGACGAGGCCGTAGTGGAAGTCGAGGTTCGTGGCGAGGTCCCTGCCGCGCATCTGCGCCTGCCGGAGCGTCTCGGCGAGGCGCCCGTAGCTTTCCAGGCGCGTCTCGCCTACGGTCAGCAGCAGCGCGATGTTCGAGTCATAGGCGCCGGCGAGGGTGTACTTCATGAAGCTGTCGGTATCCGGGTTGTGCAGACTGATGCCCTGGTCGTCCCGTATCTCACCCTCGATGGCATCGGACCAGTACTCGATCACGCCGCCGGCCGCCGGCTTCAGCGCCTGGTTGGTGGCGTTGAGGCGCGCCTCCACGCTGTCGTTGTGTCGCAGTTCGCGCGTCGGCTGCGGCAGCGCGGCCCCGTGGGCGGCGAGGAGAACCATCGCCTCCACCAGGGATTCGACCACGAAGGCATCGTCCGGGTCGTCGGGATTGCTGAAGCGCAGGGCGTAGCAGAGCTCTGTTACCCGGTGCTCCACCTGGATGCGCGTGTTCATCTCCATAAAGAAATGCTTGTCGCGGTCGACGATGCACTCGAAGGTCGACACGGAATCGAGGCCCACGGCCCTGCCGAAGCGCGCCGCCTCGTCCTCCATTTCCCCGAGGGTCGTGATCTCCTGCGCGAGGATACGGGCCTCCTCGGCGCGGCCCTCCGCCTCGGCCCGGGCCAGCGCCGCGCGCAGGCTCTCGTCGGTCACGGACACTTCGAGCAGCTTCTGCTCATGCATCTGCAGGGAGCAGTCCCGCCCGCCGAGGCTGATGCACCAGTCGCCGTTGCCCAGGACCTGGATCTCCTGGTGGCGGGTGGTCTCGATGTTGAGCTCCACGAGCACGTTCTTGTTGTCGCCGACGCCGGTAGTCTTCACCTCGTTGAGGATTTCCCGGGTCAGCTCCGGGGTGCGCGCCGCCTCGCCGATACCGACGATGCGCTGGCCCTTGCCGCCGCCCCCGCTGATGGCCTTCAGGCGCACGCGGTTCTCCGGGTAGTCGGCGACCATCGTCTCGACCACGTCCGTGAGGGTCTCGCAGAGTTCATCGACGCTGTAGAGGTCGATGCCCTTGTCGTAGGACGCCGCCAGAACACGATCCGCAAGATCCGGCAGATCGAGAGCGCCCTCCTCGAAACAGGCGGGTTCGACCGCGAGACCGTGTTCGTCAGCGAGGGCTCTCAGCGCGGCGGTGTCCGGGTGCTTCTTCAGCAGCGTCAGCGCGGTGCCGTTGTCGACCCCCGGCGTGACCGAGACGCCCGCCTTGAGCGCCGTGCGCTTGGCCTCGTCCTTCAGGCCGGCGTCGTGGACGGTGCGCGCGCAGGGACCGATGAAATTGAGCCCGGCCGCCTCCATGGCGGCGACCATAGCCTCGTCTTCGGCCATGAATCCGTAGCCGGCGAAAACGGCGTTGTAGCCGTTGTCGTGGGCGATGTTGATGATCTGCCGGATACGCTGTTCCCGCTCCTCCTTGTTGGCGCCCGTGTAGTCGGGCACGCGGTGGATGCGATCGGGGGCCGGCATGGCCCGCAACTCGGGGGCGAGGGCATTCTGGTAGGTGATCGAATCCTTTTCGGAAAGCAGAATGCCGAAGTGGCTGATGCCCATCTCCCGGAACACATCCATGGCTTCCTTGCGGATCGGGCCGCGGCAGATGATCAACGGCGCGATGTGGCTGCAGTCGAACCGGCGTACCCAGGGCGAGTCGTGCCGACCGAGGCGACGATCGGCATGGATCAGCGGGTTGTGCAGGTAATGTTCGTTGGACACGGGATTTCCTTGTCGTTGCGGTGACGCCGCGCTGTTGCGGTGACGCGGGTCAGTGGAATTCGCGCTGCACAGAGGCGAGCGGCGCCGGCGTGTAGTGCCGGAGGCAGAAGTCCATGTGCTCCGTCAGCACCCGACGCAGCTCCGAGGGCATGACGATCTGGGAAATGGAGCCGAGGCTCAGGGCCTCGTTCGGGTTCATCAGCTCGCGCTCGTAGCGCTTCGCCAGCTCCGCCTCCTCGGCCTTGACCCAGTCGTCGACCAGGCCCCGGGCGGCCTCCTCCGCCTCGCCCGGGGTCAGCCCGGCCGCCGTCTGCGCGCGGGTCTCTGCCGCGAGGCGTTCCACCGCCGAGCCGCGGAGCTTGCGCAGTTCGTCCTTGTAGACGTACTCCACGCCCGCGGGCCCCATGACCGCTACCCGGGTGGTGGGCAGTGCGACGACGAAATCGGCGCCCGTGGGGTAATTGTTGTAGGACGCGTAGGCGCCGCCGAAGGCGTTGCGCACGAGCACCAGGAAACGCGGCGTGCGCAGATCGACGATGGCGTCGAGCATGGCGCGGCCGGCCTGCACGATGCCCCGGCTCTCCTGGTCCTTGCCGGGCAGAAAGCCGGTGGTGTCCTCGAGGAAGATGATGGGAATGTTGTAGAGGTTGCAGAAGCGGATAAAGCGGGCGTTCTTGTAGGCGGCGTCGATATCGATCTGTCCGGAGGCCACCGCCGAATTGTTGGCGACGAAGCCGGTGACGTTGCCGCCGATGCGGCCGAGGGCGGTGATGGTGTTGCGGGCGCGCTCCGCCTGGAGCTCGAGGAAATCCCCGTGGTCGCAAAGCTGCTGGATCAGCACACCGATGTCGATGGGCGTGTTGAAGCCCGTCGAGGAGTTGAACGCTTTCTTGAGGAGAATGTCGATGTCCCAGGTCTTGCGCGTCACCGGGTCCGAGGACGGCTGGTGCGGCGCGAGTTCGCCGTTGCTGCCCGGCAGATACTTGAGGAGTTCGCGGACCTTGCGCAGCGCCGCGACTTCGTCGGGCACAACGAAGTCGGTCACGCCGCTCTGGCTGTGCACGCCGGGGCCGCCGAGTTCGTCCGGCGTCACATCCTCGCCGAGCACGGACTTGACCACCCCGGGCCCGGTGAGCCCGAAAAAGGTGTCCTTCGGCTGGATCAGGAAACTGCCCTGCCGGGGCAGGTAGGAACCGCCGCCGGCATTGAAGCCGAACATGCACATGATGCTCGGCACCACGCCGCTGATCTTGCGCAGGGCGGTAAAAGCATCCGCGTAGCCGTCGAGGCCGCCGACACCGGCGGGAATGTAGGCACCGGCGGAGTCGTTGAGGCCGACCAGGGGGATCCGGCGCTTCGCCGCCAGTTCGAACAGGCGGGCCAGCTTCTTGCCGTTGGTGGCGTCCATGGAGCCCGCGCGCACCGTGAAGTCGTGGCCGTAGATGGCGACGTCGCGGCCGCCGACGCGGACGAGTGCGGTGACCAGGGAAGCACCATCCAGCTTCGGGCCCCAGTTCTGGTAGAGCACGGTCGGCGGCTCGTCGGCGAGGAACTCGATCCGCTCCCAGACCGTCATGCGTTGCTTCAGGTGCTGGCGCTGTACGCTGCGCACCCCGGCCGCCTCGTAGGGGCGCGCCTGCAGGGCGGCCCCGGCGCGCAGCGCATCTTCGTAGGGGCCCGGTTCCGTGGCGATCTGCCCCGGCACCTCGAAGGTCCGCTCCACGGGCGGGGCGAACGGGTTGTCGAGGCTGGCGAAGGGCGTCTGCTTGTCTTGGCTCATGGCGCGATCCATTGTGGTTGCAGGATTATTCTCGCTGGCAGGCGCCGGCGAGGTGCGCCGCGCTGCCGGGGAGGCACGCAGCCCGGCGCGGGAAACACCTGCGTTTTTGGCGCGCTGACGATAGCCCTGAGACGTCGGTAAGTCAATGCAAAACAACAGCTTATGACGGAAGTCAGTAGGTCGGCAGGTCCAGGTGGTCGAAGAGCGTCTCGACGTCTGCGCGGCTGCGCGCGGCGAAAGCGTCCTGCACGAGCTCCCGGGTGAGGTGCGGGGCGAAGTCCTCGATAAAATCGTACATGTAGCCGCGCAGAAAGGTGCCCTTGCGGCAGGCGATACGCGTGATGCTCGGGGCGAACAGGTGGCTCGCGTCGAGGGCGACGAGGTCGGCGTCCTGCTGCGGGTCGTGGGCCATGCTGGCGATAATGCCGATACCGAGGCCGAGGCGGACATAGGTCTTGATCACGTCCGCGTCCGCCGCCGTGAAGACCACCCGGGGCGTCAGACCCGCCGCCGAGAACGCCTCGTCGAGGCGCGAGCGACCCGTGAAGCCGAACACGTAGGTGACCAGCGGGTGCGCCGCCACGTCGGCCAGGCTCGGGGAACCGCCAAGGGCCAGCGGGTGGTCCCGGGGCACGATCACGCTGCGGTTCCAGCGGTAGCAGGGCAGCATGACCAGGTCCCCGAAGAGCTCCATGGCTTCCGTGGCGATGGCGAAATCGACGGTCCCGTCGGAGGCCAGCTCGGCGATCTGCATCGGGGTGCCCTGGTGCATGTGCAGGGACACCTCCGGGTAGCGCTCGATGAAGCCGCGGATCA
This sequence comes from uncultured Alteromonadaceae bacterium, assembly GCA_964346365.1. Classification (GTDB taxonomy): domain Bacteria; phylum Pseudomonadota; class Gammaproteobacteria; order Pseudomonadales; family Halieaceae; genus Pseudohaliea. The sequence continues at coordinate 15,219 of CAYFVG010000005.1, read as the reverse complement.
CCGCCGGCAGCACATAGCGGGCCTGGGTGTGCGTCGTCGCAATGGACAGCGCCCCCTTTTTCTCGTCGCAGAACTCCTGCGCAACCTGTTTGATGCTCTCGACCTTGCGCAGCACCTCCCCGGCCGTCGCCAGGATCACCTCTCCCGCCGGGGTGACATGGGTCAGGTGTTTGCCGCTGCGGGCAAAGATCTCGACCCCGAGCTCATCCTCCAGCAGGCGGATCTGCTTACTGATGCCCGGCTGCGAAGTAAAGAGACTCTGCGCCGTTGCGGACACGTTGAGATCGTGGTGGGCGACCGCCCAGATGTAGCGCAGCTGCTGCAGTTTCATGCGATGCTCCCCCGGTGCCCACGGACCCATGGCGTCAAGGCTTTATGAAGAATAGCCATCAAGCCAGCGACAGGCCAGCGCTGACTGTCATAAGGGTCACCGGGGCTCGTTGGCGACCCCGTGGGGCACGTGCCCCGTGGCCACGTGGGTGCCGGCAGAGCGGCAGTAGGTTTCCTGGTCATCGAAGAAGACATCGGCCTGGTAGGCGCGGAGGAAATCCGCCTTGTCGAGACCGCCGAGGAAAATGGACTCATCGATGCGGATATTCCAGGCCCGGAGCGTGTGGATCACCCGCTCGTGTGCCGGCGCCGAGCGCGCCGTCACCAGGGCGGTGCGGATCGGCGCCTCCGCCGGCGGAAAGGCCTGCTGCAGCTCGTGGAGTGCCGCGAGGAAGGGTTTGAAGGGGCCACCCTCCAGCGGCTTGCGCGCCGCGGCCCGCTCGCTGGCGGCAAAGGCTTCCAGGCCTTCGAGCTTGAACACGCGCTCGGCCTCGTCGGAGAAGATTACGGCGTCGCCGTCGAACGCGAAGCGCAGCTGATCGTTAACGCCGCCGCTGCCCTGGCTCGAGACCAGGGTCGCCGCCGCAACCCCGCACTCCAGCGCATTGCGCACGTCCTCGGGCTCGGTAGACAGGAACAGATGACAGCCGAAGGCGTTGACGTAGCGCCACGGGCTGGCGCCGCCACAGAAGGCGGCGCGACTGATGGCCAGCTCGTAGTGCTGGACGGAGTTGAAGACCCGCAGCCCGGTGTCCGCACTGTTGCGCGACAGGAGCACCACTTCGACCCGGGCGTCACCCTCGAGACGCTCGTTGATGCGCAGGAGCTTCTTGACCAGGGGGAAGGCCTCCCCCGGCGCCAGGGGCTCGTCTTCCCGCGCAACCTGGTACTCCGAATAGGCATCGAGGCCCTGCTCCTCGAAGACCCGGTGACTCTCGCCGAGGTCGAAGAGCGCCCGGGAAGAGATGGCGATGACGAGCTTGTTGTCGAGGGTGACAGGCACGGCACAAGGGTAGCGCGCGCCCGCGCTGACGGGAAGGCGCCGCCTTCAACCGGCCCGCAGGAAGCCCCGTTCCTCGAGATCGAGGAGCAGCAGCTGCTGCAGCAGGAACTCGCGGCTGGTCTCGGGATGCTCGAGGTGGATGCGCTCCAGGTAGTGGCGCGCCTCCTCGTGCTGCGGATGATGCAGGAGGGCGCGGACGCTGCGCGCGAGGAAATGCGCCGGCTCCTCGCTGAGGGCCTTGATCCGGCGCAGGCTCGCGGCAAGGGTGATTTCCTCTTGCGTCAGCTCCGTGCCGAACGGATAGTCAGGAAGCAACCCGCCCTGCCGCGCGCCGGCGAGAGCCTGCGCTAACCGCCCGGGCAGGTTGTGCCGATACTCCGCCGGCACCCGGTAGTTCTCCGGAAGCTTGCCGCTGGCGCGGGCCGCCTGCGCGAGCTCGTCCTGGAAGCGACTGTCCGCGACGGCGATGAGGCGCCGGATGATCTCCGCATCATCCTGGCCGCGCAGGTCCGCTACGCCGTACTCGGTGACGATAATGTCGCGCAGGTGACGGGGAATCGTCGTGTGTCCATAGTGCGGCACGACATTGGAGCGGAGCTCGCGGCCGCTGCCACGGGTCGCGCGGATGCAGAGAATCGAGCGTGCGCCGGGCAGATCGTGGGCCATGGCGACGAAATTGTACTGGCCGCCCACACCGCTGATGACCGTTCCGTCCTCGAGGGCATCGGAGGTCACGGCCCCGCTCAGGCTCACCAGCATGCCGGTGTTGATGAAGCGCGCGTCGCGGCGCTGGGCGCAGTACAGCGGATAGTCCAGGAGCAGCTGGTTGGTGCGCAGCACGCTGGTCATGCAGATGGCGTCGCGGGTTTCGTCCGCGAGCTCGCGGAGTTTTTCATAGAAGTCCCGGGGGCCCAGGAAAAAGCCGCCGTGAAGCACGTGGCCATGTTTCAGGCGAACGCCGGCAACCGCGCCCAGCAAATGCTCCCGCGTTGCCGCGGCGTCGAGGTCGTTGTCGAGGGTTGCCCCCGCCAGGGCAAGAGCGTCTCCCTGCAGCGTGAGCTCCGCCGGGAGCAATCCCCAGTACTGGCCGCGGATCAGCGCAGCCGCGTCCAGAACCCGCGGCAACACCCCCTGTTCCCGGGCGTAGCGGTACAGCCCCTCGTCCACGGTCTCGCTGATCAGGCCGGCATTCAGCCCCTGCTGCAGAGCGAGGTCGTCATAGACCCGGCGACGGACAATGCCCGCCTCCAGGAGGCGGAGCATGCCGTTGACGAACATTTCCGTGGAGACATAGAGGCCCCGATCGAAGCTGGCGCCGCTCGCATCGCCGCCGAGCCCGCGCAGCAGGGCCCGGTAGTCGGGATTGCGACGCTGGCGCAGGAGCAGCGCATGGGCCACGGCATCGCCGAGGGCACCGATGCCGATCTGCAGCGTGCCGCCGTCGACCACGAGGCTGCTGGCATGCAGGGCCGTGGCGTAGTCGGCGAGAGGGATTGACGGGTTCGGCACGGCAAAGAGCCGTCGGTTCAGCCCGGGGTTTTCCAGAAGCAGGTCGAAGGTCTCCGGCGACACCTCCGCATCGTTGGTCATGAACGGCAGCTCCGGGTGCACCTGGGCGATGCTGAGGAAGTTCCCGGGGCGCTCGCGCTGCAGGCAGGCGAGCATGTCCAGCGCCGTATCCGGGTTGCAGGACAGGCTCAGACGACGCGTGCCGCCGCTGCCCCGGGACGCGACCAGCTGCAGCAGCACGTTCACCCCGGCGGCGCAGAGATCGCGGACGATATGCGTGTAGTTGCTGGAGATGTAGTGCTGCTGGGCGCTCGCGAGCCCGTTCATGGAACCCGCCTTGAAGTAGAGCTCGCTCACGGTGATGTTGTCCGGCAGGCCCTCCCCGCGGAGGGCCTCGAGGTAGGCAAGGCTTTCGTAGTCGCCGAAGAGCCGCTCCATGATCGGGCCGGCCAGCTGTTGCTCCACCGGGTCACTGGGCTTCGGAACCTCCAGCGACAGCGCCGTGTAGATACGCAGACGCAGGCTGCGATCGGCAACGGCCCGGCGGTAGAAGGCGTTGAGGAGCTGCACGGGCTTGCCCAGCCCGAGCGGCGCCGCGATACGAATATCCTTGCCGACGGCGGCTATGGCCGCGTCGACACAGGCATCGAGGGAGTCCTGGACTTCGGTCATGGTGGTGTTCCAGCTGTTCCTGGCTGCGTAAAAAAACCTGGGGCGTGGCTGTCGGCGTTGCGAGCAGGCAACACCGGCACCGATGGCTCAGCGCGCCCGCGTTGCGTACTCCCGGGAGATGCGAAAGACCAGCGGCCCGAGGAGGAGCAAGGCGATGAGGTTCGGGATGGCCATGAAGGCATTCAGCGTGTCGGCCAGCAGCCAGACCAGGTCGAGCTGCACCAGGGTTCCCACGGGCAGCGCCAGCACCCAGAGCAGCCGGAACGGCAGGATGCCGCGGGTACCGACGAGAAATACCACACAGCGTTCGCCGTAGAAGGACCAGCCGATGGTCGTGGTGAAGCCGAACAGGCAGAGCCCCAGGGTGACGATGATCTCTCCGCCCGGAAAGGCGCCGGCAAAGGCCATGGAGGTCAGGCTGGCGCCGCTCACCCCGGTCGGCAGCACATCCATAATGACGATGACCAGGCCGGTCATGGTGCACACGACCAGCGTGTCGATGAACGTGCCGAGCATGGCGATCATGCCCTGCTCCACCGGTGCGTTGGTGCGCGCGGCGGCGTGGGCGATGGGCGCACTGCCGAGGCCCGCCTCGTTGGAGAAGATGCCGCGGGCGACACCGAAGCGCAGCGCCGCCCAGACCGTCGCGCCGGCAAAGCCGCCGGTGGCCGCCGAGCCGGTGAAGGCGGCGTTCACGATCTCCGCTACGGCGCCGGGGACAGCGTCGATGTGGAACAGGATCACCAGCAGGCTCATGAGCAGGTAGGCCGCCGCCATGACCGGCACCAGGTAGCTGGCCACCTGGGCGATGCGCCGGATACCGCCGAGAACCACGGCACCGACCAGCAGCATGAGCACGATGCCGGTGAACAGCGGCGGCACGGCGTAGCCGTCATTCAGCACCTGGGCGATGGAGTTCGACTGCACCGTGTTGGCGATACCGAAGCCTGCCAGGCTGCCGAAAATGGCAAACGCGTAGGCGAGGAAATGCCAGCGCCGGCCGAGGCCGTTGCGGATGTAGTACATGGGGCCGCCGCTGTAATTGCCGTCGGCGTCCTGCTCGCGGAAACGCACGGCGCAGACCGCCTCGGCGTATTTTGTGGCCATGCCGAAGAGGGCCGTCAGCCACATCCAGAACAGGGCGCCGGAACCGCCGAGGGCCAGGGCCGTAGCGACACCGGCGATATTGCCGGTGCCGATGGTCGCCGAAAGAGACGTCATCAACGCGCTGAAGGGCGAGATATCGCCGTCCCCGGTCCCGGCGCGACCGCGCAGGAGCAGACCCACGGCCCGGGGCAGGTGGCGCAGTGTGCCGAAGCGCAGCCCGAGCGTCAGGAAGATGCCCGTACCCAGCAGGAGAACGAGCATGACCGGGCCCCAGGCCCAGCCATTGACGGTGACGATCAGGTCACGCACGGCGGCGCTGTCAGTCGCCGATGGCTTTCAGCGTACCCTTTGGCAGCCTGGCCTGAACGTGTACGCGCTGGAACTTGAGGCTCGTGTTGTCGCCCACGTTCAGGACCATATAATTGTCATCGAGGGTGGCAATACGGCCGAGAATGCCGGCGCTGGTCACCACCTCGTCACCCTTGGCCAGGCTGCCCACGAGCTCCTGGTGCTCCTTCTGGCGCTTTCTCTGGGGCCGGATCGCGATGAAGTAGAAGATGGCGAACAGACCCACCAGGAAGACGATCTGAAAGAGGCCGCCACCGGGCGGCGCCTCGGCGCCCTGGGCGTGCGCGGCTGCAATAAACGGAATCATGGCTGTCCTTCTAGCGCTCTTTGCTTGCGCTTTTGCATTGAAAAGGTGGTGCTGCGACGACGCCGCAATGTAACGGGTTTGGCCTTGTCGGGCAAACTATTGGTCGTGCCTACCATTGGCCGGGCAGGCCATCGGCTCGATCAGGACCCGTCCCTCAGGACGCGACTGCCAGGTCGTAGACCATGGCCTGCGGGGCGTGGTCCGAGAAGCGTTCGTCCGTGTAGATCGAAGCGGCCCGCACCCGCCCCACCAGGCCCGGAGTAATCACCTGGTAGTCCAGGCGCCAGCCGACGTTCTTCGACCAGGCCTGGCCGCGGTTCGACCACCAGGTGTACTGGTCCGGCCCCGGCTCGACGATGCGAAAGGCGTCCCGGTACCCGAGCTCCTCGTAGACGCGGTCGAGCCAGGCACGCTCCTCGGGCAGGAAGCCGGAGTTCTTCTGGTTCGCCTTCCAGTTCCTCAGGTCGATTTCCCGGTGGCAGATATTCCAGTCTGCACAGATCACGAACTCCCGGCGCTTTCGGCGCAGGCTGCGCAGGTGCTCGAAGAAGCGGTCCATGAAGTCGTACTTCTTCGCCAACGCGGCCTCGCCGCTGGACCCCGAGGGCAGATAGAGGGAGACGACCGAGAGGCCGTCGAAATCCGCCTGCAGGTAGCGGCCCTCATTGTCCGCCGGGTCCCAGCCGAGCCGGTCAGTCACCTTGCGCGGCTTCACCCTGGCAAAAAGCGCCGTGCCGCTGTAGCCCTTGCGCTCCGCATCGTTGTAGTAGCAGTGGTAGCGGGCCGGGTAGAAGGGGCTTTTGTCCAGCTGGTGTTCCTGGGCCTTGGTTTCCTGGATACAGACGATGTCCGGCTGCTCCCGTTCGAGCCACTCGAAGAAGCCCTTCCGGGCCGCGGCGCGGATACCGTTCGCGTTCAGGGTGACAATGGAGAGCACTAGTGGGCCACTAGAGGTTCAGCTCGTTTATCAGCGCCAGCACGTCATCGTGATGGGTCTTGGTCTTGACCTTGTCCATCACGTGTTTCAGACGCCCGTCCTTGCCGATGATGAAGGTCGTACGCAGGATGCCCATGAACTCGCGGCCCATGAATTTCTTGAGCCCCCAGGCCCCGTACTTCTCGGCGATGGCGTGGTCCTCGTCGGAAAGCAGCGCGAAATTCAGCGCCTCCTTGTCGATGAACTTGCCGAGCCGCGCCACCGGGTCCGGGCTCACGCCGAGAACCACCGTATCCTTTTTATCCAGGGCCTTGCTGCTGTCGCGCAGGCCGCAGGCCTGCACGGTGCACCCGGGCGTCATGGCCTTCGGGTAGAAGTAGAGCACGACGTTTTTGTGATCGCGGAATTGCTTCAGGCTGACCTTGTTGCCGTCCTGATCCGGCAGCGTGAAGGCCGGCGCCATATTGCCGAGCTTCGGGAATGCCATGACGATCTCCTCGTTGGCTGTCTCTTGCGGTTTACGGAAAAGGGGGCTAGCCGCCGGCGTCGCGGCGACGGTAGATCGTCTCCACGGCCAGCGGAAAAACACCGCCGGCCTCGCGGTCGGCGAAAAACGCCCGCAGGGCCCGGTAGATACTGGGGAAGGCCAGGTCGTCCCAGGGGACCTCTTCGCGGTGGAACAGGCATGTCTCCGTGCTTTCGGGCCCCGCGGCATGGGTGCCGTCGACGAGCTTGCAGCGGTAGAACAGGTAGACCTGGTTGATGTACGGCACATCGTAAACCCGGTAGAGATCGAGGCCCTGTACCCGGGCACGGGCCTCTTCCCAGGTTTCCCGGGCGGCGCCCTCTTCCGTGGTCTCGCCGTTCTCCATAAAGCCCGCGGGCAGCGTCCAGTAGTCCCGCCGGGGTTCGATGGCGCGGCGACAGAGCAGCACCTGCTCTCCCCAGGCCGGCAGGCAGCCGACGATCACCCGGGGATTGAGGTAGTGGATCGTGTGGCAGGCGTCACAGACGAAGCGTTTGCGATCATCGCCCGGCGGGATGCGAAAACTGACGGAGGCGCCGCACTCGCTGCAGAACTTCATGGTTCAGGACACTGCGAGGGCGCGGTACCCGCCCCGGTAGAAGACCAGCGGCTCACCGCTGGCCTCGGCGGCAAAGCGCGACACGCGGCCGACGATGATCGTGTGGTCACCGCCCTCGTGCGTCGCGGCGAGTTCGCATTCGAAGACCGCGAGCGCATCGGCAATCACCGGCGCGCCATTTTCGCCCGGGGAGAAGTGTTCCGGGGCCAGCCGGTGACCCCCGGGCTGAGAGTAGCGCACGGACAGCGCTTCCTGAGCGGCGGTAAGTACACAGATGGCGAAGTGCCGCGGGGTGGCGAAGATGTCGAAAACCTCCGAGTTGTTCTGCAGGCTCCAGAGCACCAGGGGCGGGTCCAGGGACACGGAAGAGAAGGAGTTGGCGGTGATCGCCTGTGCCTCGCCGGCGCCATCGAGGGCGGTGACCAGGCACACTCCTGTCGTGAAATTGCCCAGGCTGTTGCGCAGCTCCCGTGAATCCACTGTCATGCTCGGTTTGCTTCCATCTTTGCGGTCATTGGTTTCGTGCCCTGCCAGCGCGCGGCGCGGTCATCATCGGCGCTGCGCGCCTCGACCCAGCGCGCGCTGTTGCCCCGGTGCTCCTTTTTCCAGAACGGGGCGCGGGTTTTCAGGTAGTCCATGGTGAACTCGCAGGCCGCGAAGGCATCCCCACGGTGTGCGGCGGCTGCGCCGACCCAGACGATAGCGGCACCCGCAGCGAGCTCGCCAACCCGGTGCACCACAGCGAGGCCGAGCAGCGGCCAGCGCGCGGCCGCCTCACCGGCGATGGCCGCAATGGCGCGCTCGGTCATGCCGGGGTAGTGCTCGACGGTGAGTCCGGTGAAATCGCCATCGCCGGGGTCACGCCGAACCTGCCCCGTGAAGGTAACCAGCGCGCCCGCACCGTCTCCGGCCGCCAGCGCCGCCTGCAGCTGCGCCGGGTCGAAGTCTTCCCGCTGGATACGACAGAAGAATTTGTCCACGTCAGCCGCCCGTGACCGGCGGGAAAAAGGCAACCTCGTCGTCGCGGCCGAGATCGATGTTGCCGTGGACCACCGTCTGGTTGACGGCGCAGACCAGGTTGGGCTGCGCGAGCACGTCCCGGAAGGCGTCGCCACGCTCCGCCAGCTGCGCACGCAGCCGGTCGAGGTCGGCCGGTGGCTCGTGCTCGATCGTGCATCCGGCGGTGCCGACGCGCTCGCGGACACTGGCGAAGAACAGCACCTTCACAATGCCTCCCCGGCCCGCGTGTAGTCCCCGGAGCGCCCCCCGCGCTTCGCCACCAGGCGCGTCGCGGCAATGGTCATGTCCCGGTCGACGGCCTTGAGCATGTCGTAGACCGTCAGCGCCGCCACGGAGACGGCGGTGAGAGCCTCCATCTCCACCCCGGTGCGGCCGGCCACCGCGCACTCGGCCGTGATGCGCACGCCCGGCAGCTCGTCGCAGGTGCTCAGGGTCAGATCGATGCGGTCGAGGGGCAGCGGGTGGCATAGGGGGATGAGGTCTGCTGTGCGCTTGGCGGCCTGGAGGCCGGCGATGCGCGCAACGGCGAAGACGTCACCCTTCGCCGCGTTGCCGGCGCGCAGCAGCGCGAGGGTCTCCGGAGCCATAAGCACGTCGCTGGCCGCCGCCGCCTCCCGTCGAGTCACGGGCTTTGCGCCCACATCGACCATGTGCGCCTCGCCTTCGCTGTCCAGGTGTGTCAGTTCCGCCATGCCTCCGGCCCTGCGCCCGATGGACCCGGCAGTCTAGCCAAAGGGCGATCGCGATACCAGAAGCACCCGACCCCTCGCGGCGCGCAAGCTGCCCTGGGACCTCGACCGCCTGGCGGCACCCCGGCCCGGCGGCACCTTCGCCGTACCGACACTCTGGTATGCTTTCGCAATGTTCAGGCTTCCCACAGCGACACACACGGATCGGGGCGACTGGCGCCGGGCGGGCTTCGAGGTGGAGTTCACCGGTCTCACGCTCGCCCGGGCCGTCGAGGTGGTAGCGGGCGTCCTGGGCGGCGAGCGCCGGGAGGAAGACGCCGCCCACTGCATCCTGGCGGTCCCCGGCGCCGGCGACTTTGCCATCGAGATCGACTGGGCGTTCCTCAAGCGCCAGGCCGCGGAACAGGGCGGCGGCAGCGGCGAAAGCTGGGTCGGGCTCCTGAGCTCCGCCGCGGAACGGGTGGTGCCGCTGGAGGTGGTCGGCCCGCCGCTGCCCTTGAACAAGCTCGACCGGCTGCTGGAGCCGCTGGTGGAGGCGCTCCGTGATGCCGGGGCCGCCGGGACCCGCGATACGGTCATCGCCGCCTACGGCGTGCATATCAACACCGAGGCACCGGACCTCGAAGTGGCCACCCTCTGGCGCTACCTGGTCAGCTTCGCCCTTCTGCAGTGGTGGCTGGTGGACACTCATGCCGTCGACCTGGCGCGACGCGTGAGCCCCTATGTGGACCTTTACCCGGAGGCCTACACGCGCACGCTCTGCGAAGAGGGTCCGCCGCCGTCCACGGACGCGCTCCTGGCCACCTACCTGCAGCACAACCCCACTCGCAACCGCGCCCTGGACCTGCTGCCCCTGCTCAGCGTTCTCGACGAGGAAGCGGTGCAGGCGGCGGTCGCGGACGACAGAGTCGAGGCCCGCCCGGCCTTTCACTACCGCCTGCCCAACTGCCTTATCGACGACCCGGACTGGTCGCTCGCCAGCGCCTGGGAAAGCTGGCGCGTGGTGGATGACCTCGCCCAGCGCCCCGCTGACCTGGACGCGCTGGCCGCCGCCTACCGCGAACGCTGGCGCCCCCTCCTCGGTGTGGACCGCGCCGCCTGGTGTGCCGACCTGGAGCCATGGCTGCACGACCGCGGATTGCTGTGACCGGCACGGCGCGGCGCTTTGCGCCCGCCTGGTGGTGTACCCGGCTGGCGCTCGCGCTCTGCGGCGCCCGGGCCATGCGTATCAGCCCGCGCCATGAGCAGGCCCCGGGGCAGATCGACGGCCTGGTCATCGGCGGCGGCAACGATATCGCCCCGGAGCACTACGGTGGCGTGCTCGAGGGCGCGGTGCGCGTAGACCCGGCCCGCGATGCGCTGGAAATCCGCTGGATCCGCGATGCCCTCGACCGGGGTCTGCCGCTCCTCGGCATTTGCCGCGGCGCCCAGCTCATCAACGTGGTCCTCGGCGGCAACCTTCACGCGGATATCCGCCCCCTGCGGCGGCGCACCCGCAACCGCCCGGGACTGCTGCCGACCAAGCGCGTGGACCTCGAGGGCGACTCGTGTTTCGCGGCTCTCTGCGGCCGCCCGCGCCTGCGGGTGAACAGCCTGCACCACCAGGCCATCGACCGGCCCGGCGAGGGCATGCGAATCAGCGGCCGCGATCTCGACGGTCTCGCCCAGGCGGTCGAGCACCGCGATCGCGCCGTGCTCGGCGTGCAGTGGCACCCGGAATACCTCCTCTACCTGCCCGCGCAGCTGACGCTGTTCCGCTGGCTCGTGCGCCGCGCGGCGAGGCGCCGTGCCTGAACTCGCGGCCCTTTTTGCCAGCGCCTTCCTCGCCGCGACCTTTCTCCCCTTCTACTCAGAGGTGGTGTTTCTGGCACTCCTCAAGCAGGGCACCGGGCCCGTGGTCCTGGTCACCGTTGCCACCCTCGGCAATACGCTCGGGGGACTGGTGAACTGGTACCTCGGCCGCGCCCTGCTCCGCTTCCGCGGCCGGCGCTGGTGGCCCGTGAGCGAACGGCAGCTGCAGAAGGCGACGGCCTGGTTTACGCGCTGGGGCTACTGGTCCCTGCTCTTCGCCTGGTTGCCCCTCGGCGGCGACGCCCTGCCCCTGGTCGCCGGCACGCTGCGCACGCCGCTGTGGAAGGTCGCGCCGCTGCTGGCCATCGGCAAGGGCCTGCGCTACGCGGCCCTCGCCCTGCTCGCCAGTGCCCCGGTGGCTGTCTAGCGGGCCACTATGTCGGACTCAGGGATGGCCCCGGGGGCGACCCCGCGCAATTTGCCAGCCCGGGGAAAGACCGCTAGCTTTAGGGCTTCAATCACCCCGGGATCCACGCCATGCGCCAACTACTTACCGCCGTCCTGTTCCTGTTTGCCGCGGGCGCCGCGGCGGACCCGGCCAGCGCGGGCTTTTCCGCGGAGCGCCTCGCGCGCATCGACCGTCACATGGAAGCCGCGGTGGCCGACGGCCGCATGGTCGGCGGCGAGGGTCTCATTGCCCGCGGTGGCGAGGTGGTCTACCACGCGACCTGGGGCGACCGGGACCGGGAGGCGGGCCTGCCCGCCACGCCGGATACGCTCTATCGCATCTACTCCATGAGCAAGCCGATCACCAGCGTTGCGCTGCTCATGCTGTACGAGGAGGGGCATTTCCTTCTCGGCGACCCGGTTGCGAAGTACCTGCCGGAGCTGGCCGACCTGGCCGTGGCCGAGGAGCTCGACCCCAACGCACCGCCGGCAACCCGGCCCGCCGCGCGGCAACCGACGATCCGCGACCTGCTGCGCCACAGCGCCGGCTTCAGCTACGGCATCTTCGGCGACACGGCCGTGGACCGCGCCTACCGCAATGCCGACCTGTTACAGCAGGCGACCCTGGAAGACTTCACCCGGGTTCTCGGCACGCTCCCGCTGCAGTACGAGCCCGGCACGCGCTGGCACTACAGCGTCGCCGTGGACGTACAGGGCCGCCTCATCGAGGCGATCAGCGGCAAGCCCTTCGGTGCGTTCCTCCGCGAGCGCATCTTCGAGCCGCTGGGCATGGACGACACGCATTTTGTCGTGCCGCCGGGGAAGCGCGGGCGCCTGGCGCAACTCTACACACCGAAAGGCACGGCAATGACCTGGGATACGCCCTGGCAGTTCACCGATGAACAGGCGCTCGAGGTCGCCGACCCGGAGCTGACCCGGGGCTATCTGGAAGGCAACGTCTTCGAAAGCGGGGGCGGCGGGCTCGTGGCCACGGCCGAGGACTACCTCCGTTTCGCTTCCATGCTCGCCGGCGATGGCGCAGTGGACGGCGTGCGTCTGCTTGCCCCGCTGACGGTGCGGCACCTGCGCCGCAATCACGCAGAAGAGCTGGCCACGGATAATCTTTTCTCCATCGACGGCTTCGGCCTGGGCGTAGGCGTCAGCGTGGATCCGGGCGTCACCGGCGAGCTCGGCGCGGACGGCAACTACGGCTGGGGAGGCGCCGCCGGCACCCTGTTCTGGGTCGACCCGGTGGACGCTGTCGTCGGTATCTTTATGACCCAGAGTGTGCCGCACCAGACCACGCTTGCTGACACTTTCCGCGTACTCACCTACCAGGCGCTGCTGGAGACGGCGCGCACCGGCGCAGGAGCCGGCGTCCCCTGATGGGCCTCGCTGTGAGCGCGGCCAACCGACTTGTCGGGTCGAGGGTTTAACAGCGCGGCATCACTGACAGCCAGTGGTATCGAGGGTAGTCCAGGGCCCCGTCGGGACCATCAGCGATGGGTTCTTGTTGCGGGCATCGCCCACCGCAGGCGCGAGCGGTGCCAGCCGCAGCGGGAACTTGAGCACCGGCGAAAACAGCGGATCGTCACTGGCGAGCTCGCGACGGTTATCGAGCCAGCGGCGCGACTCGGGCCCATCCAGCAGGACCGGCATGCGCGAATGCCAGGGCGCGAAGCTAGGCGCCGCCGCCGTCGTCACCAGTGTGCAGGACAGGAGTGGTTCGCCGCCATCGTCCCAGAGGTCCCAGAGGGCGGCCACGGCGAGGGCTTCCTCGCTGTTGGTGATGAGCCAGGGGACTTTGCCCCTGCCATCCCGTCGCCACTCGATAAAACTGCTCATGGGCACGACGCCGCGCTGGCGCCGAAAGGGTTTGCGGAAGGCCCGGCTCTTCGCCAGCGTTTCGCAGCGCGCATTGAACATGGCGTAGCGTTGGTCCACGGCGGGAGCCCAGGAGGGCGTCAGCCACCAGCGCGCTGTTACGGCCTCGCTCCCCCGGAGCAGCAGCACCGGCTCGGTCGGCGCGACGTTGCAGCGGGACGGCGGCAGCGGGAGATCGATGCCAAGATCCGCTGCCAGCGCAACGAGACCGGGGCCCCGGGCCACGTTGAAGCGACCACACATCAGCCGGCACCTCCCCCGGTGGCGACCAGGAGGACCAGCGCCAGGAACACCATGGTACCCAGCGCTGCCCGCCAGCTGCCGATGCGCAGCTCGGCCTGGCCCAGCGCGTCGACAAGGCCCGCGGGCAGACCCGGGAGCGAGGCCGCGCCGGTCCCCGCCAGCCGCCGCGCCAGCGTATGCAGCGGCGGGCCGGCCCGGACGAACAGCGCCGCGACAGCGAGGGCCAGCGCCCCGCCGGCGGCAACGAGCAACACGGCGGCGACGGCACCTGGACCACCCTGCAGGCGCCAGGCGAGCGCCGGCACGGCCAGAAACAGGAGCGCCGCCAGCGGGACACCGGCACCGCGGGCGCGGCCCGCGACGAGCAGCAGCGCCCCCTTGCTGACGGCGACGGCGCCGGCAAAGGTGGCCACCACGGGCGCTTCGTCGATGGCGGCGCCGGCAGCAGCGACCGCGGGAATGACCGCGTTGCCCGCCGCCTTCGCAAGCAGAAGGACCAGCTCATAAGCCGCCAGGTCTCCCCCGGCCAGGCACACCGCGACCGCGGCCAGGCGCCCCGGCAGCGGCCGCGCAATGCGCAGGCGCGCCGCCAGCAGCGCGTAGCTGGCGACAGTCAACCCGGCGAGCACCAGCAGGAGATCCACCGCCATCAACGCGGCGAGCAGAGCGCCGTGCGCCAGGAGAAGGCAACCGGCTTGCACGCGCGGGCAGGCGCTGCTGCCGGATCCCGGCAGCAGCGCAAAGGCAAACAGCAGCGACTGCAGCGCAATGACCGCGGCAATGGGCGTGCCTTGCGACAGCGCCGTGCCCAGCATCACCCAGGGCAGTGACAGCGGCAGCGGTGCACCGGTGACGTAAACGGCGCCGGGCACCAGGGCCAGGAACGCCAGCAGGTAGCGACCACCCCGGCCGCCGACGAAGGGGACCAGGAGTAGGGCGAGCATCGGCGCGGCGACGCACAGAACAGCCACGGCACTCACTGGACGTAGAACTCCCGGCGCACGACCAGCGTGGCCCATGCCTGGGGGCTGAAGGGAGCAGCCGCCAGGAGGCCCGTGAGGAGCACGAGCACTGCCGTGATGACCGGTGGCAACAGCAGCGCCAGCGCGGTCTCCGCCCGGGCGCCGGCAGCAGGCAGCTGCCAGGCGCCCGCCGCCGGCCGGAACCAGGCCCGGTGGAGAATGGGCAGGAAGTACGCCGCATTCAAGGCGCTGCTTCCCGCCAGGACGACGACCGCCCAGGTAGCACCGGCTTCGACGGCGCCGAGGCCCAGGTACCACTTGCTGATGAACCCCGCCATGGGCGGCAGCCCGATCATGCCGAGGGCGGCGACGCTGAAGGCCGCCGTGGTCAGGGGCATGCGCCGCCCTACCCCATCGAGCTCGCTGACCTTGTGCAGGCCGAGGGTCTCCGCGTAGTTTCCGGCGCAGAAGAAGAGCGTGATCTTCATGAGCCCCTGGTGCACGAGATGGACGATGCCGCCGATACTCGCCAGCGGCCCGACGATCGCCACGCCCAGGACGATATATGACACCTGCGACACCGTGGAGAAGGCGAGGCGTCGCTTGAGATCGTCCTGCGCCAGCGCCCGGAGGGAGCCATAGATGATCGTGAAGGCGGCCACGGCGGCCAGGGCATCCATCACCCCGAGCCCGGCCGCATATTCCACGCCGAACACGTCGTAGACGACCCGGATAATGCCGAAGGCCCCTGCCTTGACCACGGCCACGGCGTGCAGGAGCGCGCTCACCGGGGCCGGCGCCACCATCGCCCGTGGCAGCCAGCCGTGCAGCGGCACCAGCGCCGCCTTGACGCCGACGCCGCCGATCAAGAGCGCGAAGATCGCG
>CAYFVG010000004.1:12456-33931 GCA_964346365.1 uncultured Alteromonadaceae bacterium | reverse complement strand
GGGTCAACAGCTGATCGGCAGCGCGGGCCAGCCCGCTGCCGGAAAGGGACAATATCATACGCAAATCGCCCTGCCGTGCAACCCCCCCGGGGCGGGATTTTTCAACACTGGCGGGGTGTTAGCGGAACGGCAGGCCTCCTCCGCCACCGGGCCCGCCACCGCCCGGGCCCATCGTGCCGCCGAGCCCGCGCATCATCTTCTGCATGCCGCCGCCCTTCATCTTCTTCATCATCTTCTGCATTTGTTTGTGCTGCTTCAACAGGCGGTTGAGGTCCTGCACCTGGGTGCCGGAGCCCCGGGTGATGCGGCGCTTGCGGCTGCCCTGGATCAGCTCCGGATTGTGGCGCTCCCTGGGCGTCATGGAATTGATCATCGCCTCCATGCGGGCAAAGAGCTTCGGGTCGATGGCCTGCTGGGCGGCCTGCGCCATGTTGCCCATGCCCGGCATCTTGTCGAGCATCGCCGACATACCGCCCATGTCGTTCATCTGCTGGAGCTGGTCGCGGAAGTCCTCGAGGTCGAACTTCCTGCCCTTCTTGACCTTCTTCGCGAGCTTCTCGGCCTTGGCCTTGTCGACCTTCTGCTCCGCCTCCTCGATGAGCGACAGCATGTCGCCCATGCCCAGGATACGCGACGCCAGGCGATCGGGGTGGAAGGGGTCGAGGGCGGCGGTTTTCTCGCCCACGCCGAGGAACTTGATCGGCTTGCCGGTCACCGTGCGCACGGAGAGCGCAGCGCCGCCGCGGGTATCGGCGTCGACCTTGGTCAGGATGACACCGCTGAGCGGCAGCGCGTCGCCGAAGGCTCTGGCGGTAGTGGCGGCGTCCTGGCCGGTCATGGCGTCGACCACGAACAGCGTCTCCGCAGGCTTGACCTCGCGCTCCAGCTCGGCGATCTCCGCCATCATGGCCTCATCTACCGCCAGGCGGCCGGCCGTGTCGACGATGAGCACGTCGGCGAAGCCGATCCGCGCCTTCTCCAGGGCCGCGCGGGCGATAGCGACGGGCTGCTGGGTTTCGTCGCTGGGGAAGAAGTCGACCCCCACCTCGCCGGCGAGGGTCTCGAGCTGACGGATGGCCGCGGGCCGATAGACATCGGCGCTCACCACCATCACCTTTTTGTTGTCGCGCTCCTTGAGCAGCTTCGCGAGCTTGGCGGCGGAGGTGGTCTTGCCCGCGCCCTGCAGACCGGCGAGGAGAATCACCGCCGGCGGCCGGGTGGCGAGGTCCAGGCCCTCGTTGGCGCCGCCCATAACCTGCTCGAGCTCCGCCTGCACGATCTTGAGGAAGGCCTGCCCCGGGCTGAGGCTGGCCATGACCTCCTGGCCGAGAGCCCGGGTCTTCACCGCCTCCACGAACTGCTTGACCACCGGCAGGGCGACGTCCGCCTCGAGGAGCGCCATGCGCACCTCCCGGAGCGTGCCCTGGATGTTGTCCTCGGTCAGCCGGGCCTTGCCGGTAATACTGCGAAGGCTCTGGCTCAGGCGGTCTGAAAGACTCTCGAACATGCTGGCATTCCGTTGGCGCCGCGCCGACGCTATTGATTCTATTGGCTGGCGATTCTATTGATTGTACGGAAACAAATCGGTACAAAGAAATGAGTATACGTGACTCGGATTGCCCCCCCAACCTCCATGCCCATAGCCTTTATCGCTGTCGTCGCCGCGCTTCTCTACCTGGCGGCAGCCGGTCTGCAGCTGACGCACATGGCGCAACGGCGCCAGCGCTTCTCCAAGCCGGTGCTCATCATGGGCGTCGTCGCCCTGATCGGCCACGCGGTGGTCACCTGGGACGCGTTGAACACCGGCCACGGTGTGTCCTTCGGCTTTTATCGGGCCCTGTCCCTGTCCTTTCTCGCGGTGAATATCGCCTGCGTGGCGGCGCTGCTCAAGCGGCCGCTGCAGAACCTGCTCATCGGCCTCTTCCCGCTGTCGGCGCTTGCCATCGTGGTCGCGACGCTCGGCCCGGAGACAGCTCACGCCCGCAACAACCTGTCAGCGGGAATCCTGCTGCATATCGGCAGCTCCATCCTGGCCTACTCGATCCTGGCAATGGCTGCGGCCCAGGCCGCTCTCGTGGCCCTGCAGGACCGCCAGTTGCACCGGCGCAATATGCACGGGATCACCCGCGCCCTGCCGCCGCTGCAGCTCATGGAGAGCATGCTGTTCGAGTTGATCTGGGTCGGCGTCATCGCGCTCACGGTGGCAATCGGCAGCGGCATGATTTTCATGGACAACATGTTCGCGCAGCACCTGGTCCACAAGTCCGTCCTCTCCATCGTGGCCTGGGGCGTCTTCTCTGTGCTCCTCTGGGGTCGCTACCAGCTCGGCTGGCGGGCGCAGACGGCGGTGCGCTTCACCCTGGCGGGGTTCCTCTTCCTGATCCTTGCCTTCTTCGGCTCGAAGCTGGTGCTCGAGCTCATCCTCGGCATTCAGTAGGTCCCCGGCCGGGTTGCCGGCCCCCAGGTTTTTCTTCAACATACTTTTTTGCTGACAACGCGGAGTAAACGCTACTTTTGAACGAGGCACCGCTGGGTCTCCTGTTCTCTATTCTCGCCGCCCTCATCCTCCTTTCCGGCTTCTTTTCCGGTTCGGAGACGGGCATGATGTCGCTGAACCGCTATCGCCTGAAATACCTGCGCAGCCAGGATCACCGCGGCGCCAGTCGCGCGAGCAGCCTGCTCCAGCGCCCGGATCGGCTCATCGGTCTGATCCTCATCGGCAACAATCTCGTCAACATCGGCGCCTCGGCAATCGCCACAGTGATCGCCATCCGTCTTTACGGCGACGCCGGTATCGTCATCGCCACCTTCCTGCTCACGCTGGTGATCCTCATCTTCGCTGAAATCACCCCGAAAACCATCGCCGCCCTGCACCCGGAGCGCGTGGCCTTCCCCGCCAGCGTCATCCTCCTGCCGCTGCTGAAGGTGCTCTACCCGCTGGTCATCGCCGTGAACACCGTGACCAACGGCCTCCTGCGCCTGCTCGGCGTGGACCCGAGCAAGGCCGGTGACGAGCACGTCTCCACCGAGGAGCTGCGCACCATTGTCACCGAAGCCGGTGCGCTCATTCCCCAGCGCCACCGCGGCATGCTGGTGAATGTCCTCGACCTCGAGGCAATCACCGTGGACGACATCATGGTGCCGCGCACGGAGGTCTACGGCATCGATCTGGACAACGACGATGACACCATTCTCGAGAGCATCCAGAACAGCACGCACACACTGCTGCCGGTCTGGCGCGAGGACATCAACAACGTCACCGGCGTGCTGCACTTGCGCAACTCCGGCCGCGTACTCTCGGACGGGCGCCTGGACCGCGCCGCCCTCGAGCGGGAGATGGACGCGCCCTATTTCATCCCCGAGAGCACGCCGCTGCACACGCAGCTGCTGAACTTCCAGAAGCAGCGGCGGCGCCTGGCCATGGTGGTGGACGAATACGGCGACGTGATGGGACTGGTGGCCCTGGCGGATATCCTCGAGGAGATCGTCGGCGAGTTCACTTCGAACCTCTCGGACACGGACGACGAGATCTTCCCGCAGCGCGACGGCAGCTACCTGATCACCGGCAACGCCAGCGTCCGCGACATCAACAAGACCCTGGGCTGGAAACTGCCCACGGACGGGCCGAAGACCCTGAGCGGGCTCGTGCTTGAGTACCTCGAGTCCTTCCCGGACGGCGCCGTCGGCCTCACCGTGAACCGCTACCGCCTGGAGATCCTCGAGCTGGGCGGCAACATCGTGCGCACTGTGCGGGCGCGGCCCGGGAGCGTCTGAGACCGCCCGTAAAAGCGACCCTCGTGGGGCCGGCCCTGCGGTTGCGACCGGGTGGGCGGAACGTCCGACCGTGTCGGCGCGAGTGCGCACCTCCTACGCGGCGCACCTCCTACCGGGCAAAACTACCACAGTGCGCGCCTCCCGGAGCGCACCGCCGACACGGCCGCGGTGCTGCTATAGCAGCCGGATTGGGCTATCGTCCTGCCGGCGTTCCTCGCAGCGGGCGAGAATCGCCTCCTTCTCCGCGGCGCTGGCCATCCACCAGTCGGTAATTTCCTCGGCGCTGCGATAGCAGCCCATGCAGATGTCCTTTTCGTCGAGGGCGCATACGGAGATGCAGGGGGATGCCGGCTCACCGCTATCGCTCATGCCAAAGCCTCCAGAAGTTCGGAAAAACGTGTCGCGTTGTTCACGTAGTGCTCCGCGCCTTGCGCGAGGGCTGACTGCTGCGCGAGCGACAGGCTCCTTTTCACCCGTGCGGGCGATCCGAGCACCAGGCTGCCGTCGGGGATTTCCGTGCCCTCGGTCACCAGTGCGCCGGCCCCGACGAGGCAGCGGCGACCGATCCGGGCGCCATTCAGCACCACTGCACCGATACCAATAAGGCTGCCATCACCGACGTGACAGCCGTGGAGCATGGCGTTGTGGCCGACGGTGACGTTCGCCCCCACGTGCACAGCGAAACCCGGGTCGGCGTGGATCACGGTGCCGTCCTGAATGTTGCTGCCCTCGCCGATGTCGATATCCTCCACGTCCCCACGGAGAACGCAGGAAAACCACACGCTCGCATTCGCGCGCAGCGTCACCCGGCCGATGACGGCGGCGTTGGGGGCAATATAGTGGCCCTCGCCGAGGAGCCGGGGCGTGCTGTCGCCGAGGCGATACTGCATGTTCTTTACTCCTGACTGCTTACACGACGCCTTGCTGCTCACAGTGCATCGAGGTTGTCGTTGGCCAGCGCCACCAGGTCCCAGGCCGGCTCTTCATAGGGGTGACTATCGTAGAGCGCGGCCACCGCGGCGCGCACCACCCGGTCTGCGCAAACCAGCTCGACCCGGTATTCCTCCACCTGTTCGATGCGATCCTCGCTGCCGAGGAAGGGCTGGCTGCCCGCCAGGGGCCGGAACTGTCCCCGGCCGGCCACCTGCCAGCAACAGCTGTCGTAGTCACCGATCCGCCCGGCCCCGGTGGCGAAAACCGCTTCCTTCACGGCCTCGAGGTGCGTGGCGGGCACGTAGAAACACAGCTTGTGCACAGTCATTCCTCCTGAGATGCGTAATACGCGCGAGCGAAGGCGTCCAGTTCACCGCGCTCGATGGCGCCGCGGATTCCCTGCATGTGGCGCTGGTAGTAGTGAAGATTGTGAATGGTGTTGAGCTGGGAACCGAGTATCTCGTTGCAGCGCTCCAGGTGGTGCAGGTAGGCGCGGGAGAAGTTGGCACAGGTGTAGCAGTCGCAGTTCGGATCCAGCGGCCCCGTAGCCGCGCGGTGGCGGGCATTGCGGATCTTGACCTGGCCCACGGAGGTGAACAGGTTGCCGTTGCGGGCGTTGCGCGTGGGCATGACGCAGTCGAACATGTCGATGCCGCGGCGCGCACCCTCGATCAGATCCCCGGGGGTGCCCACGCCCATGAGGTAGCGCGGCGTCGCTGCCGGCAGCGCCGGGCCCAGCCCCGTCAGCACGGCCAGCATCTCGTCCTTCGGCTCGCCGACGGACAGACCGCCGATAGCGTAGCCGTCGAAGCCGATAGCCTCGAGGCCGGCCAGGGACTCGCGGCGCAGCTCCGGATACATGCCGCCCTGGACAATACCGAAAAGCGCGGCCGGGCTGTCGCCATGGGCCTCCCGACTGCGCTTTGCCCAGCGCAGCGACCGCTGCATAGAGTCAGCCGCCTCGTCCCGGGTTGCCGGGTAGGGCGTGCAGTCATCGAAGATCATCACCACGTCGCTGCCGAGAGCGCGTTGCACCGCCATGGAGCTTTCCGGGTCGAGGAAAACCCTGTCGCCATTCACCGGCGACCGGAAGGCTACGCCGGCCTCGGTGATCTTGCGCATGGCGCCCAGGCTGAACACCTGGAAGCCGCCGGAATCCGTCAGGATCGGCCCCGCCCAGCCCATGAAGTCGTGCAGGTCACCGTGGGCACCGATGATTTCCGTCCCCGGGCGCAGCCAGAGGTGGAAGGTATTGCCGAGGATGATCTCGGCGCCGGTGGCGACCAGATCCCGCGGCAGCATGCCCTTGACGGTACCGTAGGTGCCCACCGGCATAAAAGCCGGTGTTTCCACGCTGCCGCGCGGGAAGTGCAGGCGTCCGCGACGGGCCTCGCCGTCAGCTGCCAGCTGCTCGAAGCGCAGGTGGCACTCGCCCCTCACCGCGCACGCCCCGCCCCGGCAGCGCACGTCAGGAACATGGCGTCACCGTAGCTGAAGAAGCGATAGCGCTCCGCCACGGCAGCCTCGTAGGCAGCGAGCACCGACTCCCGCCCTGCAAAGGCGCTGACCAGCATGAGCAGCGTGGACTCCGGCAGGTGGAAGTTCGTCACCATCGCGTCGACGCAGCGAAAGCGATAGCCGGGGTAGATGAACAGGCGCGTGTCGCCACGGTAGGGGGCGGGCTCGCCGCCGGCCGCGGCGGTCTCCAGGCTGCGCACGGCCGTCGTGCCCACGGCCACCACGCGGCCACCGCGGGCCCGGGCGTCGGCGATGGCCGTGCAGGTTTCCTCGTCGACCTCGAGGTACTCCGCATGCATGACGTGGTCCTCAACGACGTCGGCGCGCACCGGCTGAAAGGTCCCGGCGCCCACGTGCAGCGTCACTTCCGTGCTCGCGATCCCGCGCTCGGCAAGCGCCGTGAACAACGCGTCGTCGAAGTGCAGGCCGGCGGTCGGCGCCGCCACGGAGCCATCGCGGCTCGCATACACGGTCTGGTAGCGCTCCCGGTCGGCGGCGTCATCAGCGCGCTCGATGTAGGGCGGCAGCGGCATATGCCCGAGTTCGGCCAGCAGCCGGTTGACGGGCTTGCCCGATGCCGCGACCCGGTAAAGATCACCTTCGCGGCCGAGCACTTCCAGGCGGTCGCCGCCGGGCTCCGCGTCGCGGTCGGCGGCGAGATGGATGACCGTCCCGGGTGAGGAGGGCTTGCTCGCACGCAGGTGCACCAGCGCCTCGCCTTCACCACGCAGCCGTTCAACCAGCACCTCCACCCGGCCGCCGGTGCCCTTGCGGCCCCAGAGGCGGGCAGGCAGGACGCGGGTATTGTTAAAGACCAGCAGGTCCTGCGCTGTGAGGAGGGATGGCAGGTCGAGGAAGCGACGGTGCGCGATGGCACCGGTGGAACCATCGAGGCACAGGAGACGGCTCGCCGCGCGGTCCGCGAGGGGCCGTTGCGCGATGAGTTCTTCCGGAAGGTGGTAGCTGAAGTCCGAGCGCTGCATGGGACGGGGCCCGCGGGCCCCGGCACGGTTGCTTACCCGGCTGCGTCGGCGGCGGCCTCGTCTGCGGCCGCGGCACCGTCGCCGGCCTCTTCAGCCGACCCTTCCTCGTCAGCGGCTTCCGGCGCTTCCGGCTCGGGCTGCTGCGGCGCCGGCGCGGTCACCAGGCCCGCGGCGAGAAGAATGGCGACCTTCTCGTCACCGTTCACCGGGCGCTTGTCGGCGTCGGTGACGGCGTAGCGGTTATCGCGGCGCTGGTAGATGCGGTGCTCGGCGGTCTTCCTGATCAGTTTCATGCCCATGGCATTCTCCTTTCGCGTTCATGGCCCCTGGGGGGCGGTACTCGGATCGGGCGCGAAGCATACCGGGAAAGGCACGCAAGGTTAAGCACCGGGTCGACGCCCTGCGGCTCATCGTTGCGCCCGGAGCCCTCGTTGCTATAATCCCGCGCCTTACCTTTCCGTGCCGGAGTGGTGGAATTGGTAGACACAGGGGACTCAAAATCCCCCGCCCGCAAGGGTTTACCGGTTCGAGTCCGGTCTCCGGTACCATCCACTTCAGCGCACGTTAGAGCATGAAGTAGGACATGAAGTGCCCGGCCAGGAACCCGGCGCCGGCCCTTCAGTCTTCCGCTCTTATCATCAGCCACAGGGCGCTATGGTGCTAATCACCGTCGGCGCCGTCCGGTCGCATTTTCAGCTCTGCGAGACGCAGCATTGATGGCTGTATTACCGTTAGCTCAGCGCAAGCTATACCCATTCAGCTGCCGGTCTAAAGCCGACTCGCCCGGCCGACCGCCACGTTTCCGCAGGAACGTTTCCAGACATCAGTTGACGTATTGCGGCCTTGACCGCGTGCCGGTCAATCCTCGGCGAGCGCGGGCAGCACCTGCTCGGCCCGCCCGGCAATCGAGCACACGCCGGCGGGCGCCTCCCCGGAAGGATCGATAGACCAGCAGGCCCGGCGCGCCGCGCGCGAGTCCTCGACGATCCAGTCGGTAATGCCGACAGAGAACGACGTGCCTACGAAGAGCACCAGGTCCGCCATTGGCAGGAAACTGAGCACGCGCTCGAAGCCGTAGTCCGGGTGGCTCTGGTAGTGCTCATCGAACCAGAGCACGTGCGGCCGCAGCAGGCCGTCGCCGCAATGGCGGCAGCGCGGCAGCCGCTCCGGCGCCGGAGCCTCGCGGAAAGCCTCGAAGGCGCTCGCCTCGAAGTCCAGCGTGCCGAAGGCGCCCTCGGGGCAGCGCGGTGCCGAGCAGCGGACCCTGCGCGCCTTGCCGTGAATCTCCACCAGCGCCCGGGAGCCCGCCCGGTGATGCAGGCCGTCGATGTTCTGCGTGACCAGCAGGCTCTGCGCGCCGCGCGCTTCGAGCTGACGCTCCAGCGCCACCAGGGCCCGGTGCGCCCGGTTCGGCTCCGCCGCTGCCACCCGCTCGAAGCGCCCGAGGTACCAGGCCCAGGCGTCCGCCGGGTCGCGGCGGAAGTGGTTCAGCGTGGCCTTCTCCATGATGTCATGCTTCCACACCGCGCCGGGATCGCTGCCGCGGAAGGTATCTATGCCAGACGCCAGGGAGACGCCGGCGCCGGTGACGAAAAGTGCCGCCCGGGCCTGCGCGAGAGCCCCGCCGAGTTCGTCCAGCGCTGCCCTGTCGCTACGCATCTCAGGCGTAATGGGACACGTCCGTGCCGGCGAGCGCCGAGATGTTGAGCAGACCCCGGGTGGTAATGGACGGGGTCACGATGTGCGCTGTGTTGTCCATGCCCATGAGGATAGGCCCCACCTCGAGGGCGCCAGCGCGCATTTTGAGGATGTTGCGCACGCCGGAGGCGGCGTCGCCGTTGGCGAACACGAGTACGTTGGCGGGGCCCTTGAGCCGCGAATGCGGGAAGATCCGGCTGCGCAGCTGTGCGTCGAGAGCCGCGTCCGTGTGCATCTCGCCCTCGTAGTCGAAGTCGGGTTCGCGCAGCTCCAGGAGTTCCATGGCCGCGCGCATGCGCCGCCCCGTATCGATGTCCAGATTGCCGAACTGCGAGTGGCAGCAGAGGGCGATATTCGGCTGGAGGCCGAAGCGGCGGACGTGCCGGGCGGTGCCGATAACCGTCTCGCAGATTTCCTCGGGTGTCGGCTCCGGGTGCACGTGCGTGTCGGCAATAAACAGCGGCTCGTCTTCCATAATCATCAACGACAGCGCACCGACCGCGTGACGGCCGCCCCGGGCAAGCACCTGCCGGATGTAGTTGAGGTGCCAGAGGTACTGGCCGAAGGTGCCGCAGATCATGCAGTCTGCGTCTCCAAGGTGCACCATGATGGCGGCGATGGCCGTGGAGTTGGTGCGCATGATGACCCTGGCGAGGTCCGGGGTGACGCCGCGGCGCGCCATGAGGGAGAGGTAGGTCTCCCAGTAGGTCCGGTAGCGTGTGTCCTTCGCCGGGTCGACGATATCGAAGTCCTCGCCGGGACGCATAGTCAGGCCCACACGCTCGCAGCCGCGAAGGATCACCTCCGGCCGGCCGATCAGGATCGGCCGGTCCGTCATTTCCTCGGTAATGGCCTGGGCGGCACGCAGCACCCGTTCGTCCTCCCCCTCCGCGAAGACGATCCGCCTCTGCGACTGGGCCGCCGCCGAAAATACGGGACGCATGAGCATGGCAGAGCGGAACACCGAGCTGTCGAGACGGGTCTTGTAGGCCTCGAAGTCGTCCACGGGTCGCGTCGCCACGCCCGACTCCATGGCCGCCCGGGCCACGGCGGTGGCAACCACCCCCATGAGGCGTGGATCGAAGGGCTTGGGAATGAGGTAGTCCGCGCCGAAAACCAGCTGCTCGCCCTGGTAGGCGGCGGCGGCCTCGGCGCTGGTCGTCGCCCGGGCCAGGGCGGCGATGCCCTCGATACAGGCGAGCTGCATGGCATCGTTGATCTCCGTCGCACCCACGTCGAGGGCGCCGCGGAAGATGAACGGGAAACAGAGCACGTTGTTGACCTGGTTCGGGTAGTCGGAGCGCCCCGTCGCGACGATCGCGTCCGGGGCAACCTCGCGCAACCGGTCCGGCATGATTTCCGGGATCGGGTTGGCCAGGGCAAAAATGACAGGGCGCTCCGCCATGCGGCCAACCAGCTCGTTGTCCAGCACGCCCGGGGCCGAGAGCCCCAGGAACAGGTCCGCGCCCCCGATCACATCGCTCAGGGTGCGCGCCGCCGTCGGCTGGGCGAAGGCGGCCTTCTGCGGGTTCATGTCCTCGCTGCGACCCTCGTGAACCACGCCATGCAGGTCGACGAGCCAGATATTCTCCCGGTGCACGCCGAGCTTCAGGAGCATGTTCAGGCAGGCGATGCCGGCGGCACCGCCGCCGGTGGAGACGACCTTGATGTCCTCGAAACGCTTACCGGCGATGCGCAGCGCGTTGGTCGCCGCGGCACCGACGACGATGGCAGTGCCGTGCTGGTCATCGTGGAACACCGGAATATTCATGCGCTCGCGGCAGCGCTTCTCGACCACGAAGCAGTCCGGCGCCTTGATGTCCTCGAGGTTGACGGCGCCGAACGACGGCTCCATGGCACAGATGATGTCGGCGAGACGCTCCGGGTCGGCTTCGTTCAGCTCGATGTCGAAGCAATCGATGTTGGCGAACTTCTTGAACAGGACCGACTTGCCCTCCATGACGGGTTTGGAAGCCAGGGCGCCGATGTTGCCGAGGCCGAGCACGGCGCTGCCATTGGTCACCACCGCCACCAGGTTGCCCCGGGCGGTGTAATCCGCCGCGTGGCCGGCATCGGTGCGGATTTCGACGCAGGCCTCGGCCACACCCGGGGAGTAGGCGCGGGCCAGGTCCTGGCCGTTGGCGAGGGGCTTGGTGGCACGGATCTCCAGTTTCCCGGGCTTCGGATAGCGGTGATAGCGGAGCGCCGCCTCGCGGGCGGCCTGGCGGCTCTTGTCGTCGTCCATGGCGGTTCGATTCCGAAAAGTGTCGAGTATAAAGCAACGACCCCCGGCCGCGTCGAAAACATCGCACCTCGGCAGAGCGACGCCCGGAGAAGGCGCCAGAGGCGCGGCAGCGCCGCCCGCGTATCGCCCCGGTGCACCTCGTAGCTGCCCTGGGCGTCGGGACCGGCGCGACGATCGGGCCCGGGGCTGCAGAGCGCGCCAGCAGAGGTGACCGGTGATAGGATTGAGGGGCCATAAAAACAGGAGCCTCCCTCATGAGTTACCCCCTTCGCTTCGCCGCTCCGCTGGCGCCGGCCTGCTTCCTTCTCCTGGCCGCCTGCCAGAGCGGCCCCGCCGATGAAAACGCCTATCGAGCCGAGCTGATCCGCACCAGCCACGGCGTCGCCCATATCACTGCCGACGATTTCGGCAGCCTCGGCTACGGCGAGGGCTACGCGGCGGCCGAGGACCACGGCTGCCAGATCGCCCGCGGCCTGGTGCAGGCCCGGGGGGAGCTGGCCCGCTATTTCGGGCCCGGTAAGGAGCGGCGCAACGTGGTGGCCGACAGCGTGGTGCGCGCCCTCGACGTGCCGGCGCAAGCGCGGACCGCCTTCGCTGCGGAAGATGCCACCAACCGGGGATGGCTCACGGGCTACAGCGCCGGCTACAACCGTTACCTGCGCGAGCAGGGTGACGACGCGCCGGGCAGCTGGTGTGCAGGCGCAAGCTGGGTACGCCCCGCGACGCCGGAAGACTTCATGGCGCGCACGGTGCTGCTGGCCCAGACGCTACCGCGCATGGCCGGCGCCCTCGCGGCGGCGCAGCCGCCGGCAACGGCGAGCACGACGTCGGTAGAACCCGCGCTGGTCCGCGAGGCCCTGGACGCCATGGCCCTGGCCGGCCTCGGCTCCAACGCCTGGGCCCTGGGCAGCGAGCGCACGGAGAACGGCCGCGGCCTGCTCCTGGCCAACCCGCACTACCCCTGGTACGGCGGCAACCAATTCTGGGAAAAGCACTTGACCATCCCCGGCAGGCTCGACGTCTACGGCGCGCACCTGCTCGGCGCGCCCGGCGTCGCCATCGGCTTTAATCGCGGTGTGGCCTGGTCCCACACCGTATCCGACAGCGAGCGGGTGGTGTTCTACCAGCTCGATCTCGTCCCCGGCGAGCCGACCCGCTATTTCCTCGACGGCGAACCGCGGTCCATGACGTCCCGCACGGTCATCGTGCCCGTGCTCGGCGAGGACGGCACGGTAACCGAGGTCGAGCGCACCTTCTGGTTCAGCCACCTGGGCCCGGTACTGACCCTGCCCGGCATGCCCTGGACGGACACCGTGGCGTTCGCCGCCCGGGACGCCAATGCAGAGAATACGCGTCTACTGTCGCAGTGGCGGGCCATGAACCTCGCCACAGACCTCGACGCCTTTATCGACGCGCACCGGCGCTGGAACGCTATGCCCTGGGTCAATACGATCGCGGCTAGCGCCGACGGCCGCGCGCTGTTCCTCGACAACTCCACCGTGGGCAACCTGAGCGGGGAGGCCATCGCCCTGTGGCAGAAACGCCTGGCGAGCGACCCGCGCACCGCCAACCTCTACGCCGAGCGCGGCATGATCCTCCTCGACGGCAGCGACAGCCGCTTCGCCTGGGTCGACGTCCCCGGGACACCGGTGCCCGGCACCGTGCCCTTTGAGCAGCGACCGCAGCTCGAGCGCCGCGACTATATCTTCAACGCCAACGACAGCTACTGGCTGACCCAGCCGGCGGCACCCCTTACCGGCTATTCACCGCTCTACGGCCCCGAGGCCACCGCCCGCAGCCTGCGCACGCGTATGAACGTACAGCTGCTCGCCCCGGACAGCCCCTACGGCTACGCCGGGGACGACGGCCGCTTCAATCGCGAGGAGGTGCAGGAAGCGCTGTTCTCCAATCGCAGCCTGGCTGCAGAGCTGCTTCGCGGCAGCCTGGTGGACGCCTGCCGGGCGACGCCGGTGGTGACCGTGGACGGCGATGCCCGGGATCTCAGCAGGGCCTGCGACGTCATCGACGCCTTCGACGGACGCTTCGATGAGGACAGTCGCGGCGCAATGCTCTTCCGCGAGTGGCTGGTCCGCTACGACTACCGCGAACACTTCGACGCCGGCAGCCTCTTCGCCGAGCCTTTCGACGCGGCGCGGCCGGTAGCAACGCCGGCGCAGCTGGCGGACAGGGCAATCGCCCTGGAGCACCTGGCCGGCGCCGTCGCGGTCCTCGAAAGTGCCGGCCTGGCCCTCGACGCGCCCCTAGGCGCAGCCCAGGCCGCCTACCGCGCCGATCGACGTATTCCCGTTCACGGGGGCAACCGCTTCGAAGGTGTTGCCAACATGCAGATCTCCGCCGAGCCCGGGAAGCCGATGCTGCCCACGGACCTCGGCCACCCGAACGCCGGCCTCGATACCGACCCGGTGGCGGACTCGAAACTGCTCACGGCCTCCGGCTACCCCATCGTCCACGGCAGCAGCTTCATCCTCACGCTGGCCTTCCAGGAGTCCGGGCCGGTCGGTGAAGCCCTGCTGACCTACAGTCAATCCGGCGACCCCGCCTCGCCCTGGTTCAGTGACCAGACGGATCGATACCGGGCCAAGGCGTGGCGGCCGGTGCGCTTCGAGCGGGCCGCCGTGCAGGCGGATGAGCAGTCGCGCCAGATTCTTCGCGGGCCGCGGGGCTGAAATGACTGTTCTCGTGACGGGCGTCGCCGGGTTTGTCGGCTTCCATGTCGCCCGGGCCCTCCTCGCCCGCGGCGAGCGCGTCATCGGCGTCGACAGCTTCAACGACTACTACGACGTCCGGCTCAAGCGCGATCGCATCACTGCCCTGGGCCGGCCCGGCGGAAATCAGCTCGAGGTCGTCGAGCAGGACCTCGCCGATGCCCCGGCCTTCGACGCGCTGGTCGCCAGGGCCGGGCCGGACGCGATCATCCATCTCGCCGCCCAGGCCGGTGTGCGCTACTCGCTGGAAAACCCCCACGCCTACACGCACAGCAATATCAACGGCTTTCTCGCCGTGCTCGAGGCCTGCCGTCATCATCCGGTCAACCATCTCGTGTACGCTTCCTCCAGTTCTGTCTATGGGCTCAACGCGCACCTGCCATTCTCCGTGCACGACAATGTGGATCACCCGGTATCCCTCTATGCCGCGACCAAGAAAGCCAACGAACTCATGGCCCACAGCTACGCGCACCTCTACGGTATCCCCACCACCGGGCTGCGCTTCTTCACTGTCTACGGCCCCTGGGGCCGGCCGGACATGGCCTACTTCCTGTTCACCCGCGCCATCCTGGAAGGCCGGCCTATCAAGGTGTTCAACGGTGGTGAAATGGCCCGGGACTTCACCTACATCGACGATATCGTCGAGGGCGTCCTCCGGGTGCTCGACCGGCCGGCCAGCGCAGACCCGGCCTGGTCGCCCGCAGCGCCGGACCCGGGCAGCAGCTGTGCGCCCTATCGGGTCTTCAATATCGGTAACAATCAGCCGGTGCGTCTCCTCGACTTTATCGCCACCATCGAGGCGGCCCTGGGCCGCGAGGCCGTGAAAGACTTCCAGCCCATGCAGCCCGGCGACGTCACAGCCACCTGTGCCGATATAGATGCCCTCGACGCCTGGACCGGCTACCAGCCGGCCACCCCCCTCGCCGAGGGCGTCGCGCAGTTCGTCGCCTGGTACCGGGACTACTACGGACAACGAGAGGAAAGCTACCTGACATGAATGTGGTTATGATCGGCGCCGGCTATGTCGGCCTCGTCAGCGGTGCCTGCTTTGCGGAGTTCGGCGCCCGCGTCACCTGCGTGGACAAGCAGCCCGAGCGCATCGCCGCCCTCGAGCGGGGCGAGATACCCATCTACGAGCCCGGCCTCGAAGATCTCGTCGCGCGCAACGTCGCCGGCGGGCGACTGCACTTCACCGGCGAGCTCGCCGGCCCGGTGGCGGAGGCGGACCTCATCTTTATCGCCGTGGGTACGCCGGCGCGCCGGGGCGACGGCCACGCGGACCTGAAGTTCGTGTACGCCGCGGCTACGGAGCTCGCAGCTCACCTCCATGCGTACACGGTGATCGTCGACAAGTCGACGGTACCCGTCGGCACGGCCCGGGAAGTCCAGCGGCTCGTGCGCAGGGCCAACCCGGAAGCCGACTTTGACGTGGCCTCCAATCCGGAATTCCTGCGCGAGGGGTCGGCCATCGCTGACTTTTTGAGGCCGGACCGGGTGGTCCTGGGCGTGGAGTCGGAGCGCGCCGAGGCGCGGCTGCGTGAACTCTACCGCCCGCTGAACCTCATCGAGGCGCCCATCCTGTTCACAGACCTCGAGAGCGCGGAGCTCATCAAGTACGCCGCCAACGCCTTCCTCGCCACGAAGATCAGCTTCATCAACGAGATCAGTCAGCTCTGCGAGGCCACCGGCGCCGACGTCAACGCCGTCGCCAAGGGCATGGGCATGGACCGGCGCATCGGCGGGAAATTTCTCCACGCGGGCCCCGGTTACGGTGGCTCCTGCTTTCCGAAGGACACGCTGGCCCTGATCCGCATCGCCCAGGAGCACGGGCTGTCGAGCCGCATCGTCGAGGCGACCGTGGAGGTTAATGCTTCACAGAAGGCGCGCATGGTGGCGAAGATCCGCAAGGCCCTGGGCGGCAGCGAGGCGGACAAGCGCATCGCCGTGCTCGGCCTCACCTTCAAACCCGAAACCGACGACATGCGGGACGCGCCCGCCCTGGCGATTCTCCCGGCCCTTGCGGACAAGGGGGCGCACCTCGTCGCCCACGACCCCGAGGGCATCGGCGAGGCCCGCACGCTGCTGCCGGACACGGTGAGCTTCGCCGGTAGCATCGAGGACGCTATCGCCGGTGCCGATGCCCTTGTGCTGCTGACGGAGTGGAACCAGTACCGTGGCCTCGACCTCGCTGAAGTCCGCCAGCGGATGCGGGGCAACGTCTTCGTGGATCTGCGCAACGTCTACGAGCGCTCGCTCATCGAGGCCGCGGGCTTCGCCTATACGGCCGTGGGGCGTTGACGCGCCGGGGACACGTCCGCGAGTCAGGCTGTGCAGGCTGCCTCGGACAGGCTGGACGACCGCATAGCGCCATGCTACGTTCCGGAGACTATTGAGCGAAGCCTGGCTCCGCAGGATCCAGGACGAGTATCGGAGCCACGGGCCCGGTGCCCCGGCAAAGCTTTCGTGCAGGGACCACGAAGGGGGCGCAATCCGGACCGCCAGCCCGAAATCACGCTGCTAAAGCGATACCCTGAAAAACTGTTCCCGGGAATCGGGGGTAACAATGAAGGTCATCATGGGGGCCCTGCGCCCGGTGCATCCCGCTCGTAGCGCGGGACGCTGATCTTGTCTATCTCCGGCAAGATCAATTTTCTTATTACTGCCCTGGCGGTGACGGCGGGCGTCAGCCTGGTCATCTTCATCGGCCAGCGGGAGTATGCCTACCAGCGCGACGAGCTCCTGCTGCGGGCCTCTACGGCGGTGGCAGGGCAACCGCAGCTGCAGCTGACTCTCTACTTTCGCGAGCCGCAGGAAATTGACGCAACGCTGCAGGCGTTCCTTGGCCTGTCGCCCGCCGTGCGCCACGTGATCCTTCGCGACAGCGGCGGCGAGGTCGTCGCCCGGGCCGACCGCTCCTGGGCTGAAGGCGCCGTGCTGCCGCGGTTCAGCGACGCCCGCGGAGACCACTCCCCGCTCGACAGCTCCCTGATGAACCATCACAGCCGTATCGCCCCGCCCGCTTTCGACGGCATTGCCGCGATGACCGGCGGCGAGACGGTGACCGAGCTGATGCTGCCGATCACCTCGCTGGTCAACCCGACGGAGCCCGGACTGTCGCGGGAGGACTTCGCACTCACCCTCGCCAATCCGGACCAGGTGAACAGCATTTTCGTCGGCGGCTATATCGACATCGGTATCAGCAGCCTCACGCTGCTGCGGCAAACAATACCGGCGATGGCCGTGCCCGCAAGCTTCGGTATCGCGCTGGTGATCCTCTTTGCGCTGATCGCCCATTTTACCACGCGCCGCATCACCCAACCGCTCGGCGAGCTGGCGGCGGTGGCCGACGATATCGCCGCCGGCAAGCAGACGCACATGCTGAAGCTTCGCGGCAGCGGCGAGATCAGCGATATCGCCAACGTGCTCAACACCGTCATCGCCGGCATGCAGGGCGAAAAGCAGCGTATGCACACGGACCGGCGCCTGCTCGCGATGAAGGTCGACGAGCGCGACGCCAGGCTCTCGGAGCAGCGCCAGGAGCTCGACCGGGCGGCGCAACGGGTCAGCGAAACCAAGGACCGGCTCCGGCATCTCGCCTACTTCGACACGCTGACCTCGCTGCCGAATCGGCGCCTGTTCACGGAACAGCTGACCCTGCTGCTGAAGCTCGCCGCCCGAAACAAGCAGCAGGTCGCCCTCCTGCTCCTCGATCTCGACAACTTCAAGCGGGTCAACGACTCCCTGGGTCATCGCGCCGGCGACAAACTGTTGCGCGAGGTCGGCGAACGTCTTGCCAGAAGCATTCGCGACTCCGACGTGCTCCACCGCAGTGCCGCCGACGAGGGGCGCATGGACCTGTCGCGCATGGGCGGTGACGAATTCACCGTGGTACTCAACCAGCTCGACCACGCCGAGGGCGCGGCCCGCGTCGCGGCCCGCCTGGCAAAGACGATCGCCCAACCCTTTTCCCTCGACGGCCAGGAAGTGATCATCACCTGCTCCATCGGTATCGCGGTAGCCCCCGGCGATGCGGAAGGCGTGGAGGGGCTGCTGCGGGCTGCGGACACAGCGATGTTCAACGCCAAGCGCCAGGGGCGGAATCGCTACATGTTCTATCGAGAGGACATGGAAGGTGCAAACCTGGAGCGCCTGAAACTGGAAACGGAGCTGCACAAGGCTCAAGAGCGGGGACAGCTCCTGCTCCACTACCAGCCGCAGGTGGATTCGAGGAGTGGCGCCGTCATCGGGGCCGAGTCCCTGGTGCGCTGGCAGCACCCGGAGTTCGGCATGGTGCCGCCCTTCAAGTGGATCGACCTCGCCGAGGAGCTCGGTATCATCAACGAGATCGGCGAGTGGGTCATGCGGCGGGCCTGCGCGGACCTCGTCGCCCTGCGCGAGGAGGGTCTGGCGCTGCCCAAGGTTTCCGTGAACGTATCCGCGCTCCAGTTCACGGAAGGTTTCGTGGAGCTCGTGGGCAATGTGCTCACGGAAAGCGGGCTGCCACCGGAGTCGCTCGAGCTGGAACTGACCGAGGGCATCATGATCGGCAGCCAGGAGGGGGCCGTGCGCATGGTCGAGGAGCTCAAGGCTCTGGGCGTCCGCACCGCCATCGATGATTTCGGCACGGGCTATTCATCCCTCAGCTACCTGACCCGCCTGCCTCTGGACGAGTTAAAGATCGACCGCAGCTTCGTGCTCGGCCTGGCCAACGGCGAGCGCAGTGAGGAACTGGTGCGCGGTATCATCGCCATGGCGAAGAGCCTGCACCTGGACATCGTTGTCGAAGGCGTGGAGAGCCCCCGGGAGCTCGCGTTCTTCCAGCAAGAGGCCGCGGATGTCATTCAGGGCTATCTGTTCAGCCCGCCGGTGCCCCTTGAAAAACTGCGCTCGCTGTTGGTGCCCGCCTATTTCGAGCGCCAGATCGAGCGCCTGCTGCACAAGCCGAGCAGCGGCGACCTGGCGCTCGAACAGGCATGAGGATTGGCGCTACTGCTGTTGTTGCTGGCCGGCCCGCTGCTGCCGCTCCTTCAGCGCCTGTATCTGCTTGAGGTTCTGCTTGTAGGCGTCGGCGATCTTGTTCACGCCCGACGCCGTCAGGCCCCCATCGTTACCGGCAACCGAATAGCTGGCGTGCACCGCCGAAGCAGACATGAGAGACCAGGACACCACGTCGATGCCGATGCCCTCGTTCTTCATATTGTTCGCCAGTTCAATGAAGCGCTCCATGCACGCCTGGTGCTGCTCGTGCCTGTCTCCGCTCATAGCCTTGCTCTCCGTGGTATTTTGTGTCGCCCGAAGTCTACCACTGTCGTGCCGCGGCTTCCGGCCGCGACAACGAGGCCTGGCCTCGGCACCTCCTCAATAGGCTCAAGGACCCAACGCCAGCATGCCCATCACCCCGCGTCTGAGCTGCCTCGCCCTCGCCCTCCTCGCAGCGGGCGCAAGCGCCGAGGAAAGCGAGCTGCGACAGCGCGAATGGCGCGGCGAAATAGGCGTCGGCGCGGAGTACGACACCAACGTCTCCGTCGACGAGGTCGACGTGAGCTCCGGGCAGGGCGACTCTGCCTGGCTTGTAGACCTCGAACTCGGGATCAGCCAGCCCCTCGGCGAACGCAGCGATCTCAAGCTGAGTTACGACTTCAGCCAGGCCACCTACGAGCGCTTCTCCCGCGTCGACCGGCAGACACACATCGTCGGGGCCAATTTAGGTACGGATCTCGGTGAGGCCAATGCCGGCGTATCCGCCTACTACATCAAGTCCCGCCTCGACGGCGAGCCGTTCCTGGAATTCGTCCGCCTGTCGCCGTCGCTGTCGACTTTCCTGGCGAAGAAATGGTTCGCCCGGGGCGCCTACGTTTACGCCGAGCGCGATATCGAAGAGCGCACGGAACGGGACGCCTCCACCCACTCCGGCGAGGCCGACCTCTACTACTTCCACCGCGGCCTGCGCAGCTATCTGAATATCGGCTATCGTTACCGCGACGAGGATGCGACCGCCGCCCGCTTCGACTTCTCCTCTCACGGGTTCAAACTGCGCTACATCCGACGCTTCGAGCTGTTCGAACGCCAGGCCAAGGCCGAACTCGCGTGGCGTTTCGAGGCGCGACGCTACGCCTCACCGACACCGAACATCGGCGAGGACCGTAAAGACGACCGCTCACGCTGGAAGCTGGACCTGGAAATACCGCTCACCCCGCGCCTCGCCCTGCAGGCCTACGCCAGCTACGGTAATTACGACTCGAACCTGCCCCGGGCCAACTTCACCCAGGCCATACTCGGAACGCGCCTGAGCTACGGCTGGTGAATCAAAGAGTATCTGCGGCGAGCGTCAATAGCCCGTAACCGTAGATATCGTCGCGCCCCGGTGGGCCGAGATCCAGCGCACTCCGATAGAGCTCATCGACGATGTTTTCGGCCGGCTGCAGTTGTCGCAGGCGCGCCGCGGCGGTCACCGCAAAAGGCACCGCGAAGGAGGTCCCCGAGGAGGCTCCGTAGCCACCACCGGGCCGCGCGTGGCGCAGATCGACCCCGGGCGCGGCGAGGGCCAGGTACTCGCCACGGTTCGCCAGGCGAAAGACCCGGTGGCCGGCGTCCACCGCCGTAATCGCCACCACAGAGCCATAGGCGGCCGGATACATGGGCCGGGCCACGGGGCCGCCATTGCCGGCCGCCGCCATGATCACCACCTCGTCCCCCGCCGCACGTTCAAGCGCCGTTTCCAGCAACCGGTTCGGCGGGCCGGCGAGGCTGATGTTGATCACGTCCACGCCCGCTGACACTAGCCAGTCCACGGCGCGGATCAGGCTCACGGTACTCGCGATCTCGCCCTGGCTGCGGTCGAACTCGAACACCGACGCGGCATAGACTTCGGCCTTCGGTGCCAGCCCCAGGTATTCGTCGGCGCTGCCGGCGATGATGGAGGCGATCGCCGTGCCGTGCTCCGCGGGCATCTTGGCACCGGGGCGGGCGAAGGAGCGGGTGCTGATCCGCGAGCGCGCAAGAGCCGGGTGATTCACATCGACGTCGCTATCGATCATGCCCACGCGCAGGGACAGCTCATCGAGATCCGCGGGCAGCGCCATGGCGGCGCGTGGCAGGACGCCGCTGCCCTCAGCAGCGACCGGCGCACCGGCCGTGTAGATGTGATTCAGGTCGACCTCGGCTCGATCCTTGCCCACCACGTCGAGCACGCCCTGGCGCACCTCGGTGATATCGAAGCTCGAGGGCGCGGCGACCTCCGCCAGACGCAGGCCGAGGCCAGACAGCTCCGTCACCGTATCGAAAAGATAACCCTGCTCGTCGAGTTCCTCGAAGACCGCAGGCTCGGCCATCACCAGCCACTGCTCCTTGAGGATCCGGTCCTCATTGACCTCCAGGTAGCTCTCGAGGTCCTCAACGATTTCGTCGATCTCGGTCTCCAGGCGCTCCTCGATGGCGGCGGCCACCTGCGTCTCCACGTCTTTCTCGACAGCGGTCTCTACGGCATCCTCGACCCCGGACTCCACGTCGTCCTCGACACTCGCTGCGACGGATTCCTCGACGGTCTCTTCCACCGATTCCTCGACCGAGTCCTCGACGCTGGCGGCGACCTCTTCTTC
>CAYFVG010000004.1:0-12356 GCA_964346365.1 uncultured Alteromonadaceae bacterium | reverse complement strand
ACCGATTCCTCGACCGAGTCCTCGACGCTGGCGGCGACCTCTTCTCCCACCGATTCCTCGACGCTGTCCTCCACCGATTCCTGGACCGACTCCTCGACGGTAGCGGCAACCTCCTCCTCGACGGATTCGTCCACGGTGTCGGCAACGCTTTCTTCGATGGTCTCCTCCACCGTGTCATCCACCGACTGCTCGATGGTCTCCTCGATGTCTTCCTCGATGTTCTCCTGTACGTTCTGCTCGGTGACCTGTTCAACCTGGTCATCGACCACCTCGGCGACATCATCTTCAACGGATTCTTCGATGGTCTCCTCGACCGGATCGGGGCCGAGGAAGCCACCCACGGGAAGCTGGGCCTGCACCGGCGTCAGCGCGAGAGACAAACAAACAGCAATGAATAGGCAGGCACCTCGCACCATGCCGCTGGCGGTTTTGCGGGCGGGTATGAGAACAAGCATCTGGCGTCGATTCATGGTGCACCTTGCGGCATGTCGTGCAACAGAACACCCCTTTAAGCCGTCGGACTCAGGACTATCCTGGTGCGGCAAAGCCGGCTTTTGTCCCTTTGTCGCTTTCTCGTTAAACAGGACCACCACGAGCGGCCTGACTAGCGGCCTGTCGGACTCAGGCGTTCGTAGCGGGAGAAAGTCCGGTTTGAAGCAATTCTCAGTCTATTTTGCGGCTACTCACGGTTCCTTTTAACGGAAAAGCGATTGAAAACTGCCTGAAATTGGTTTTCTTTCCCTGCCTCACCCCACCTTTCCCCGAAAACACCGGCATCCGCCAGATTGCTGAGGTCGAGACCTCGTATGCGTTGACGAACCGGAAGAAGATATATTCCATCGGGTGGAATAAACTGATGCCTCCAAGCGTCCAATTACCAGTGTAGCAGGGAACACATGTCGTCGCTCAACGCCAGACAGCGCAGTGACCTGATGGCCGAACTCGGCGGCTTGCGGCGATTCTGTCTGTCACTGACGGGCGCGGTCGCTGAAGCCGACGACCTCCTGCAGGCAACGGTCGAGCGCATGCTGGAAAAAGGGATGCCGGAAGATGCCCACACGACCAAATGGGTCTACCGGGTCTGCAAGAATATCTGGATCGACGAGCTGCGGTCCCGGGAGGTTCGCCAGCGCCACACACCGACCGTTCAGGCCGGCACCGACGAAACGGCCCCCTCGGCGGAAGCGCAGGCCGGCGGTGAGCGGAATCTGCGCGCGGTCAATCAGGCCCTGGGCAGATTGCCGAACGAACAGCGGGTGGCCCTGATGCTGGTGACGATTGACGGCAAGAGCTACGCCGAGGCGGCGGAGATCCTGCAGGTGCCGATCGGCACGATCATGAGTCGGATCGCCCGGGCGCGCAAGAGTTTATTGACGGATAGCGCCCTGCGGGACCTTTGAGCGCGAGCGGGCAAAACGGGACAAAGACGATGACGGATCGGGATTACGAACTGCTTTCGCAGTACATCGACGACGAGCTGGACGCTGGCACGCGTGCGGGCGTGGAGGCGCGGCTGGCCGCAGAACCGGAATTCGCCGCCCTCCTCGAACGGCTGCGGCGACTCGATTGCAGCATCGCCGCCAGCGTGCGCAGTGACAACGCCGTGGCCGTACCCGCCCGCGTCGCCGCACTGCTGCGCGACGACGACCGCGACGACCGTCGCGACGACAACAAAATCATCCGGCTTCGCCGGCGCGCCACACGCGCCGCCTGGCCGGCAGCGCTGGCGGCCTCGATAGTCGCGGCCGCTGCCCTGCTGCTCGTTCCCGGGGAAGGCGGCCGGCAACCGCTGACCGGCAGTGACCCGCTGCTGGCGGAGGCCCTGGAGTCTGAACCCTCGCGGGCCGATGACTGGGTGCCGCTTCCCGATGGCCGGAGCCTGCAACCCGTGCTCACCTTCCCCGATCACTCAGGCAACTGGTGCCGCGAGTTCCTGCTTCGAGACGGCGAGCAGGACTGGCGAGGCGTGGCCTGCCGCGACGCCGGCACCTGGGACACCCAGGTGGTCGCCCGGGAAAGCTTCCTCGCCGCCACCGACGATGCCTACCGGCCCGCCGGCGCCAGCGACAATGACAAGGTCGCCAGCTTCATTACGCGCAACGCCGGGGATATCGCCCTCGGTACCCGCGAAGAGCGTGCCCTGATCGCCCGGGGCTGGCAGGGCGATCGCTGACCTCAGCGCCCGGCACGGGTCCGACTCCGACTGAGCACCGGTGAAGTAAAGCCGGGAAAGAAAGCGGGTAAGAAAACCGGCGCAGGAAACGAGAGAGATGAGGAGCGCGCCGCCCGCCCCCGGTACGATCCTATGCTGAATCTATCCCGGACCCAATGGCCGGACGGCGCTCCCTCAAGAGGGTTTCACTCCACCCTTATGTAGACAACGGCCGGCACGGTGCCTTATTCCAGCCGGGGCGGATTATTTCAGCCGGGATGTTTCACCCGCTTGCGGCGCGAGTCTTTCATGAGTGCCCACGGGACAGGACTGGACATCACCCGGCCGACCCCTTGCCTATCGTCGATTTGCCCATCGTCGATCACGAGCCCGTGGCGGCGCCGGGTGCGCGGCATGTCCCGGGCGACCCCGACGGTATTGTCGCCGGGCCCGCACGAATTGATGTCGGCGGTCGGCACGCAGCCGTCCCGGGGCCGTGCTATCGTTGCCGCATCAGTTCACAGCAACCGGGGGAACAAACATGGGCGAGGGTTTTACGTTCAACGGTGCCGTAGTCTGGATTACCGGCGCTTCTTCGGGCATCGGGGAAGAACTGGCCCGGCAGGCAGCGGCGAAGGGGGCAAAGCTCGTGCTCTCCGCGCGCCGGCAGGGGGAGCTGGATCGGGTGCGCGAGGCCTGCCTGGCTGCCGGCGCCCCGGATGCCCTTGTGCTGCCCCTCGACATGCTCGCTTACGACGCCATGGCGAACCGGACCCGCACCGTCGTCGACCATTTCGGCCGCATCGACCTGCTGGTGAACAATGCCGGCATGTCCCAGCGCTCCTTCTGCGTGGACACCTCTTTCGACGTCTACCGGCAGATGATGGACGTGAACGTACTCGGCCAGATCGCACTTACCCAGGCTGTTCTGCCGGTGATGCTCGAGCAGGGCAGCGGCCATATCGCGGTCACCGCGAGCGTTGCCGGCAAGGTCGGCGCGCCCCTGCGAACGGGCTACTGCGCGGCGAAGCACGCGGTCATGGGGTTCTTCGATGCCCTGCGCACGGAGGTGGCCGCCGACGGTATCGCCGTGACCACCATCACCCCCGGCTTTATCCGCACGAATGTCGCCCGCAACGCGCTGACCGGCGACGGCAAGCCTCTCGGGCAGGACGACGACGACATCGCCGGCGGCATGGCCGTGGCGGACTGCGTCCGCGAGATCGTCGCCGGCTTTGAGGCGGGCACGCCGGAGATCGCCGTCGGCGGCGACATGGAGCTGGGGCTGCTCAAGCTCAGGCGGGAAAATCCCGAACAGGCTTTCGACCTGCTCGCTCAGATGGCAGCCGACGCCCGCGCCGAAGCGGCTGATTGACGCACGGGGCGAGGCGATGCCTTGACGACATCCTTGCGGCTTGCCCCGTTTTCCTCTCCGCGTCGCCCTGACCCGCCGCGGGGCCGCCCTCAGGCAGCGGCGCGGGTTTCCCCGGCGGCCCGCTCGCGGGCGATCCGCGGCGGCTCGAAACGCTCGCCGTAGAGCGCGGCCAGTTCCTCGCAGCGCGCGACGAAGCGACCGTAGCCGTAGGTTTTCACGAACTGCAGGAAGCCACCGGTCCAGGGCGGTGCACCGATCCCCATGATGGAGCCGATGTTGCCGTCCTCTTCAGAGCGCAGCACACCCGATTCGAGGCACTTGAGGGACTCGATGACCTGGCGGAACAAGAGGCGGTCCTTGACGTCCTGCTCGGGAACGCAGACCTCCGCGTTGTAGTAGAGCTCCAGGAGCTGGGGCCAGATGGCCCGGCTGCCGTCCTCGGCGTACTCGTAGAAGCCACCGCCGTGGTGCCGGCCACCGCGGCCGTAGTCCTCGACCAGCGTGTTGATGATGCCGCGGGTGACCGTGCCATCCCCCCACTGGTCGAGCACGCCCATCTCCTCCCAGGTCTGCTGGGCCTTGCGGGTCAGCTCGAGGCTGACCTCGTCGTAGACCTGCAGGGGCCCCACGGGCATGCCGATGGCCTTGCCGAGGTTGTCGATGAGCACCGGGTGCATGCCCTCGGCGAGGAGCCGCACGCCCTCGTCGAGATAGGTGCCGAAGGTGCGCGACGTGAAGAAGCCGAGCGAGTCATTGACCACGATCGGCGTCTTGCGGATCTTCTGTGTGTAATCGAAGGCCTTCGCAAGAGCCTCGTCCGAGGTCTGCTCGCCCATGATGATTTCCACCAGGGGCATCTTGTCCACCGGCGAGAAGAAGTGGATGCCGATGAAATTCGCCGGCCTTTCGCTGGCCTCGGCGAGCTGGGTGATCGGCAGGCTGGAGGTGTTCGAGCCCCAGACCCCGCCGTCGGCGAGGTACTGCTCGGTGCTCCGGGTGATCTCGTGCTTGAGAGCCATATTCTCGAATACCGCCTCGATGATGAGGTCGCAGCCGGCGAGATCCGCGTCATCGGCGGTAGGCTTGATCAGCGCCAGCACCTCGCTGCGCTTCTCCGGCGTCATGCGCCCGCGCTCCACGCGCTTGTCGAGAAGCTTCTCCGAGTAGGCCCTGCCCTTCTCGGCGGCTTCCAGGGACACGTCCTTCAGCACCACTTCAATTCCTGCCATGGCGGAGACGTAGGCGATCCCCTGCCCCATCATGCCGGCACCGAGCACGCCGACCTTCTCCGTGCTGGTCGGCGCGATGCCGTCCGGGCGGCTGGCACCACCGTTTACCTTGTTCAGGCCGAAGAAAAAGGTGCTGATCATGTTCTTTGCCTGCGGCGTGGTCACCAGCTGCGTCAGCCCCCGGGACTCGACCACGAGCGCGGTCTCCAGGTCGAGGCGCGTGGCCTGCACGGCCACGTCGAGGATCTTCTCCGGCGCCGGCAGCAGTCCACGGGTTTTCTGCCGCAGCATGGCGGTGGCCACCGGGATGAGCTGGGCGACCTTCGGCGAGTTGGCATCGCCGCCGGGAATGCGGAAACCCTTGCGGTCCCAGGGCTGCACAGCCGTCTCGGCGCTGTCGGCGTTGGCGAGGATCCATGCTTTGGCCGCCGGCACCAGTTCTTCCTTCTCGCGGACGAGGTCGTGGATCATGCCCTCCTCCAGGGCCTGGCCCGGGGCGATGCGCTTGCCCTCCAGCAGGTAGGGGAGCGCCTTTTCGAGGCCCAGGAGCTTGGTCAGGCGTACCACACCGCCGCCACCGGGGAGCAGGCCCAGGGTGACTTCCGGCAGGCCGAGCTGCACCGCGCTGTCGTCCCAGGCGATGCGATGGTTACAGGCGAGACACAGCTCGAAGCCGCCGCCGAGGGCGGCGCCGTTGATCGCAGCGACCACGGGCACCGGCAGCTTCTCCAGCCGGCGCAGCTGATCCTTGACGATGTCGATGCCGCCCTTGAAGCGTTCGACATCATCCGGCGTCACCGCCAGCAGTTCGTGCAGGTCGCCGCCGGCGAAGAAGACCTTCTTCGCCGAGGCGATGACCACGCCGGCCAGACCGGCTTCCTGCTCCAGGCGGGCCACGGTCTCGCCCATGGCCTCGCGGTATTCATCGTTCATGGCATTGACCGGCCCGGTCATGTCCATGGTGACGGTCACGATGCCGTCGGCGTCCCTGTCGTAGTGGAAAACGCTCATGTCTCGAATCCTTTCTCTGCTGGTCCCCGCTGATGACCGGGCGTCGTGCGTCAGACGCGCTCGATGATGGTGGAGATGCCCATGCCACCGCCCACGCACAGGGACAGCATCGCCCGGCGCAGGTCGCGGCGCTCCAGCTCGTCGAGCATGGTGCTGACCAGCATGGCGCCAGTGGCGCCGAGCGGATGGCCCATGGCGATGGCACCGCCGTTGACGTTGGTGACGCTGTGGTCGATGTCGAGGTCGCGCATGTAGCGTAGCGCCACGGAGGCAAAGGCCTCGTTGATCTCCCACAGGTCGATGTCCGCGGCTGTCATGCCGGCCTTGTCGAGGCACTTCTTCGCGGCGGGCCCCGGGCCCGTGAGCATGATCACCGGGTCCGTCGCCAGCACCGCTGTGGCCACGATGCGGGCCCGGGGTGTGAGGCCCTGATCCTTGCCGGCCTTCTCGCTGCCGATAAGCACGGCGCTGGCGCCGTCGACGATGCCGGACGAGTTGCCGGGCGTGTGCACATGGTCGACCTGGGCCAGGGTCGGGTACTTGCCGAGGATGACGTCGTCGAAGCCCATCCCGCCCATCATCGCGAAGGACGGGTTGAGCTGGGCGAGGCCATCGAGGGTCGTCCCGGGTTTGATAAAGTCGTCGCGCTCGAGGATGCTGAGACCGTTCTCGTCGACCACCGGCACCACCGAGCCGTCGAACCAGCCGCTGTCCCGGGCCTGGGCGGCCCGGCGCTGGGACTCTACGGCGAAGGCATCCACGTCTTCGCGGCTCCAGCCCTCGAGGGTGGCAATGGTGTCCGCGCCGATGCCCTGGGGTACAAAGCCGGTCTTGGCGGCGAAGGCCGGGTCGCCGCCCATGGGGCCGCCACTGGAGCCCATGGGCACCCGGGACATGCTCTCGACGCCGCCGGCGACCACCAGGTCCTCCCAGCCGGAGGCCACCTTCTGGGCGGCGATGTTCACGGCTTCCAGGCCCGAGGCACAGAAACGGTCGAGCTGGACGCCGGCCACCGATTCGTCCCAGCCGGCGTTCATGACGACCATCTTCGCGACGTCACTGCCCTGCTCGCCGATGGGCGTGACGCAGCCCATGACCACATCGTCCACGCGAGCGGTATCCAGATCGTGGCGGGCCTGCAGCGCCCGCAGGAGCCCCGCGCCGAGGTCGATGGGCTTGACCTCGTGGAGTGTGCCGCCCGCCTTGCCCTTGCTCCGGGGGGTGCGCACAGCGTCGTAGATGTATGCTTCGTTTGGCATGGTCCTATCCCGTGGCATTTATTCGACAGTTTCTATTTTGCCCTCCGGGGCACCGCCGGGACAATGACGCCAGCGCCCCGGCCGATTGACCGAAAGTGACAGCACGGGGCGGACCGCACAGGGCCGACGGCACAGGGCCGGGCACCGTGCTACCCTTTACTCCCTGTCGGCAGCACAGGACGGGGGGATCGGCATGGGCGACGCGACGGTTAACTATGGCGAGGTTTTCGATGCCAGCTTCGAGCGGATTCTCGGCAACGGCGCCTACAATCCGGCCTTCACTACCCGCTTCTACGAGATCTTTCTCGGCCGCGATCCGGCTATTGCCGACCGGTTTTCCAATACCGACATGAGCACGCAGAAAACCATGCTGCACGACTCCCTGTTGACGCTCGTCGAGCTCTATCGACATCGCAGCCTGACACCGCAGCTGCGCAGCCTCGCCGCAGCGCACAGCCGGAGCGGGCACGACATTCCCGCGGACCTCTACGAGCGCTGGATGAGCGCCCTGACGGCGGCGGTGGCCGAGTTCGACCCGGACTACGACGAGGGCGTCG
The DNA here is from genome assembly GCA_964346365.1 of uncultured Alteromonadaceae bacterium. GTDB lineage: Bacteria > Pseudomonadota > Gammaproteobacteria > Pseudomonadales > Halieaceae > Pseudohaliea. The sequence continues at coordinate 4,773 of CAYFVG010000004.1, read as the reverse complement.
GGCTCGCCTGGCGCCTGGTATTGAGTCCGGGCATCACCTACATGCGCTATTGCTACGACCGCTGAGGAGGATCATCAAGCCCATGCGCCGCGCCACGCTATCCACACGCTCCAAACTCTCCACACTCTTCATGCTTCTCCTGCTGGTCGGGCCGGCTCTGGCCGCACCGCCGGATCACGCACCCTGGGGAGCCCTGCTCGAGGCCCACGTACGCAACGTGGACAAGGGCGCCGGCACGGCTGTGGATTACGGCGGTTTCGCCCTGGACCGGAGGGCCCTGAACCGCTACCTGGATACGCTCTCCGCGGTACCGCGGGCGGACTTCGACCGCTGGACCGCAGCCGAGCAGCTCGCCTTTCTCATCAACGCCTACAATGCCTACACCATCGCCCTCGTGCTGTCCGGCTGGCCGGACCTCACCTCCATCAAGGATCTCGGCGGCTGGGTGCGCACACCCTGGGAAAAGCGCTTCTTCCGGCTCCTCGGCGAGCGCCGCTCCCTCGATGATGTCGAGCATGAGCTGATTCGCGGCAGCGGCCGTTACGGCGACCCACGCATCCACTTTGCCGTGAACTGCGCCAGCGTTGGCTGTCCCGCCCTGCGGCGTGAGGCCTATGTCGGCGCCCGGCTGGACGAACAGCTCGAAGACCAGACCCGCCGCTTCCTCGGCGACGAGAACCGCAACCGGGTAATGGACGGCTCGGTGGTCGTTTCCCCGCTGTTCAAGTGGTACCGCGAGGACTTCGCTAACGGCTGGCGCGGAGCAGACAGTCTGGGCGCGTTTCTCGCCGGCTACGCCGCTGCCCTGGGCCTTACGGTAGAGGACGCGGCCGCCCTCGCCCGGGGCGATCTGCAAATCCGCTTCGGGGACTACGACTGGACCCTGAACAGCACCACGCCGCTCCCGGAACGCTAGCAGCGCTGGCAGTTCGCTAGCGCGCCTCGAGCCAGGCCAGCAGCGCCGCGCGCTCCCCGGCGGCCATTCCCGTGACATTGCCCAGGGGCATGTAGTCCGTGGCCAGGGCGATCGCCGACCGCGCCGCCGCCGCGTCGATTGCCGCGGGCGTCTCGAGGACCAGACCCTGGGGCGCCGCCGCGATGCCGGGCCAGCTCGGTGCCGCCGCATGGCAGACCGTGCAGTGCGTCTCCACGAGCGCCAGGGCCTCGGCATCGGGGAGCAGCGGGCCCGTCGTCGCGGCGACCGCCGCACCCCGGTCCCAGGCCAGCCAGCCGGCCACCGCCAGGAAGCCCGCAAACGCCACTGCGAGAATAGAGGGGCGTTGCACCCCACGGTGCCGCAGGTTGAAGAAATGCCGGGCGTAGGCGGTGAGCGCCAGCAGGAGGAACAGCACCAGTGGCGCCTGTCGATGCCCGTAGAGCACCGGGTAGTGATTGCTGATCATGCACAGGAGCACCGGCAGCACGAAGTAGTTATTGTGCGTCGAGCGCAGCTTGGCCAGCGCCAGCCCCGCCAGCGGCGGCTCGCCATCGCCTTCGAGGGCGCGAACGAAGCCACGCTGCGCCGGAATGATCCCCAGAAACACGTTCGCAGCCATGATCGTGCCGAGCAGCATGCCCACGTGCAGCGCCGCCGCCCGCGGCGCGAAGAGCTCGAAGGCGAGCCAGCACGCCAGCGCCGTAAAGGCCACCATGAGCCCGGCAAAGAGGCCCTGACGCCGGCCCAGGGGGCTGCGCAGCAGCGCCTCGTAGATGCCCACGCCGGCGGCGAGGAACAGCAGGCTCGCGAGCACGGCCGCGCCGGGCGCCGGCAGCCAGGTGTCGGCACCCGCCAGGAGCGTCGGCGCCTGCAGGTAGTAGACAAGGCAGAGCAGCAGGAAGCCCGAGAGCCAGGTGGAATAGGCCTCCCAGTAGAACCAGTGCAGCGTCGCCGGCATCACCGGCGGCGCGCCCCGGTACTTGCTCACCTCGTAGATGCCGCCGCCGTGGAAGGACCACAGGTCGCCCGCTACCCCGGCCTCGGCCTTACCCGGGGGCGGGGTCTCCAGGGAGTTGTCGAGCCAGATGAAGTAGAAGCTGGCGCCGATCCAGGCGATGCCGAAGACCAGGTGCGCCCAGCGCGCCAGCATCGTCACCAGGTCCAGGAACACAGCGTCCATGTCAGCCCTCCGCCGCCATGTCCGCCACCATGCGCCCGTCGCACTTCAGGCACCGGCCGGCCACCCAGGTCTCGCGGACGAGGCGGTCATCGCCGAGAATCTGGTAGGCGAACCACTCTTCCTCGATGCCCCGGCAGGCGGCGACACGCCCGGCGAGGAGCGGAATCTCCCGCGGGTTCAGGCGCAGGAAGTCGGCGTCAGAGCCGGGTGCCAGGGTGCCGATACGCGCCTCCAGGCCCAGGGCCCGGGCGTTGCCGAGGGTGATGGCGTGGAAGGCATCGAGCGGCGGCAGCGCGTGGCCGCCCAGCTGGCAGACCTTGTAGGCATCGGCCAGGGTGCCGAGCATGGACAAGTCCGTACCGGCGCCGACATCGGAGGCTATGGTCACGGGCACCCCGGCCGCGGCGAAGGCCTGCCAGTTAAACAGGCCGCTACCGAGAAACAGATTGGAACTGGGACAGAAAGCGACGAGGGCTCCGGTCTCGGCCAGGCGACGGATTTCCGTGGCCTCGAGGTGGAGGCAGTGGGCGAACACCGAGCGCTCCGTGCACAGGCCGTGGGCATCGTAGGTGTCGAGGTAGTGGGCGGCCTCCGGAAACAGCGCGCGCACAGCCGCCACCTCCTGCGGGTTTTCCGCAAGGTGGGTCTGCAGGTACACCCCCGGGTGGTCGCGCAACAGCACGCCCGCACCGGCCAGCTGGGCCGGCGACGAGGTGATCGAGAAGCGCGGCGTGACGGCATAGGCGAGCCGGTCCCGACCGTGCCAGCGCTCGATCAGCGCCCGGGACTCGGCGACGCCGCCCGCGGCGCTGTCGCGCAGGGCCTCCGGCGCATTGCGGTCCATAAGCACCTTGCCGGCAATAAGGCAGAGGCCCCGCGCTGCAGCGGCCTCGAAGAGCGCGTCGGCGGCGTGCTGGTGACTGGTCGCATAGACCATGGCGCTGGTCGTGCCCTGGCAGAGCAGCGCGTCGATGAAGTCGGCCATGGCCACCCGGGCGAAGGCCTCATCGGCAAAGCGCGCCTCCGCCGGGAACGTGTAGCGCTCGAGCCACTCCAGCAGCTGTTCGCCGTGGGAGCCGATGACATCCAGCTGCGGCGCGTGTACGTGGGTGTCGACAAAGCCGGGGACCACCAGATCGCCGCCGAGGTCCGCACACAGCGCCAGATCGAGGCCGCGGGCGGCCGCGGCCGGCGCGGGCTCGAGCGCCTTGATGCGCGCGCCCTCCAGGGCGAGCACGCCGTCCTCAAGGTACTCGGTCCGGTAGCCCCCGGCCGGCTCCGGCAGGCAGTGCAGGAAGCGGCCGCGGAAGTACCGCCGCGCCGCCTCAGCTGCCACGGTAGGTGCTGTACCCGAAGGCGGAGAGCAGGAGCGGGATGTGATAGTGCTCGGCGCCGGCGACGCGGAAGGCAACCGCGACTTCCGGGTAGAGCGTGTCCTGGCCGCGGCTGGCGAACCAGTCACCGGTGGCGAAGACCAGGCGATAGGCCCCGGGCGCCAGCTCGACGGCCGGTGTCCAGCGCGCGACGCGCCCGTCGTCGTCGGTTACGCCGCTGGCCAGGCGCTCGCCCCCATCGACGGCGTGCAGGTGAACGGCCAGGCCTGTCGCCGGCCGGCCCCGGCCGAGATCGAGCACGTGACTGCTCAGGCTGGCGCTGTCTGCCATCAGACTGTCTCCTTGCTGCCCAGGGCGTCCGCGAGGCGCAGGCGCGTGATCGCCGCCTGCTCCGCAGCGGCGTTCGCCAGTTCCGTGGCGCGGTCGTTGGGCAGGCGCGCGCGCAACAGGTCGCGCATGGCGGCCGCGGACCTGCCGCTGGCGCAGACGATGAACAGGAACCCGTGGCGCTCCTCGTAGGCGCGATTCAGGGCGAGCAGGTCCGCGAGCAGCGCCTCGTCCGCGGCGGCCACCTGGCCCTGCTCCCGCGCCGCGGGGGCGAAGCGGTCGCGCAGCGCGGCGAGATCACCGATGCGCGCGTGGCCCGAAAAGGCTTCGAGCATAGCCGCCTCATCCATGCGCTGCCAGTGGCGCCGCGCGGCATCGTGGAGCGCGGCGAGGTCGGCGAAGGGTCGCTCGGCCAGCATGGCCTCCACCCACGGCGCGCAGTGACAGGCGTGCCACAGCAGGCCACGAGCTTCGTCGGCCGGCGCGGCGTTGAACGCGGCCAGGGTCATCATTCCTCCGCGTGCTCCAGGAGCCGGCGCAGCTGTCGCCAGTCCAGGGCCGATGCCGGCGGTTCGTCCCCGGTTTCACCGTCCCGCTGAAGCAGGCCCGCGGCGATAGCAATGGCGACCGCCATGGGCCGCTTGCCGGGAATCCCGGGTGCCCCCACGGGGCACTCGAGGCGCTCGATGAGCCCGGCGGGGACCCCGTCGCGGGTCAGGCGCCTGCGGAAGCGCCCGGCTTTCGTGCGCGAACCGATGAGGCCGACGTTGCGCCAGCGGAAGTCGGTGAGCAGTGCCTGCACCAATCGGTAATCGAGCTCGTGGTCGTGGGTGAGCACCAGCACCTCGGCCCCCGCCGGCAGCGTGGCGACGGCGGCGACCGGGTCGGCGAGGCAGTCCGTGCGCACACCCGCCGGCGCATCGGCGAGGAGCTCGGGCCGGTTATCGATCCAGTGCACCCGCAGAGCCAGCTCCGCCAGCAGCGGCACGAGGGCA
>CAYFVG010000003.1:43368-47764 GCA_964346365.1 uncultured Alteromonadaceae bacterium | reverse complement strand
AGGGCCAGGCTACCATCGGCTAGTTGGCGCGGCACAGAAAAGATGGCGTCCTCGGTGATGGAGAAGATCGTCGGCAGCACGGCGAAGCCCATGGCCATGCCGACGACCAGGGCGTTTCGCTGCTGGTAGGCGATGCCGAACCCCTCCTCGAGCCAGCGCTGCAGGTCGCCCCCGAAGAAGGCAGCCTCCAGGAGCGGACTCGCGGCGATACTGCCCCAGACCAGCAGCGCCACGGCGGGCAGCAGAAGGACCGGGCCGAGGCTCGCGGGCACGCGGCGACGCCAGGGCCGGGGCAGCGACGACCACAGCATCCCCAGCAGCACCATGGCCGTCGCCAGCACCAGGGGCGCAGCCAGGAATCCCGCGAGCGCCTGCTCCACCCGCGGGGCGAGCCAGAGGCCGGCGACGAAACCGAGCACCACCGTCGGCACGGCCTCCATGAGTTCGATCCCCGGCTTCACCAGCCGCCGCAGGCGACTTGCCATAAAATAGGCGGTGTACACCGCCGCGAGAACGCCCAGGGGGGCGGCCAGGAGCATGCCGTAGAGAGCGGCCTTGAAGGTACCGGCGACCAGCGGCGCCAGGCTCAGCTTCGGTTCGTCGCCGGCGCCGGCCGGGGTAGCCTGCCAGACGCGCGCAGGCGCAGGGTAGTCCGGGTGCCAGGTCGCGGACCAGAGCGAGGTGAAGGAGACCTCGGGGTGGGGGTTGCGGACGGTATAGTGGTGCACCTCGCCATCCGAGCGCAGCGCGAGCGCGCTGCCATCCGCGGCCACAGCGCCGGCGTCCGCACCCACCGCCCGCGGCAGCCGCACCGACAGCAGGCGCCGCTCTGCGGCGGTGTGCCAGCTCTGCAGGCGGCCGTCGGCTGCCAGCGCGTAGACCACGGCCCGCCGTGGCTCCGCCAGCAGCAGGCGCACGGGCTGGGCACCGCTATCGAACTGCCGGAAGCGCGTCCATCGCTCTTGCGGACCCGCGCTTACCCGCCCGAACTCGACCAGCTTGCCGCCCTTCGTGGCCACCAGCACAGCGCGGCCCCCGGCCAGGCGAACGCTCGGGCCGTGCTCGGCCTCGAGCAGCCCGTCGCGCTGCAGCCGCGCCAGCAGCGCCGGCGACGCCGGCGTCCCTTCGCGGCCACCCGCGAGCAGGGAGGTCGCCGTGCCCGGACTGCTGTGGCTGTAGCTTATCGACGCCGGCTGCAGCAGCGGGAGCACCTCCCAGAGCAGGTAGAGCAGCATGAGCAGAATCGTGCCGAGGACCCCGGCTCCCGCCGTGGCCACCAGGACGCTGGTGCCGCGATCCAGCCAGCGACGACCGCGGGCGACGCGGTTGGCGGCAAGACCGGTCACAGGCCCAGCTCCTCGCGCTGGCGTGCGACGAGCGGCGCGGGCAGCGGCACATAACCGTCCTGGAGCACCAGCCGCTGGCCCTCCCGGGAGTAGACCAGACGGAAGAACTCCCGCGCCAGCGGCGCCAGCGGCTGCCCCGGGGCGAGGTTCACGTAGGTGTAGAGATAGCGCGCGAGGGGATAGCGGCCGCTGGTCGCGGCCGCCGCCGTCGGTGCCAGCGCAGGGCCCTCCCCGGCACTGACCGCGAGGGGGCGCACGCCGGCGCTCCGGTAGCCGAGGCTGGAGTAGCCGATGGCACCGAGCGACGCGCCCACGGCCTGGACGACGGAGGCGGAGCCCGGCAGCTCGTTGACCAACGGGTGAAAGTCACCTTCGCACAAAGCTTCACTGCGAAAATAACCGTGGGTACCGGACGCCGTGTTGCGTCCATAGGCAACCAGGGGCCGCCGACGCCAGCTGCCGCCGAGGCCAAGGTCACCCCAGTGCGTGACGCGCTGCCCGCCGCCACAGCGGCGGGTGATCGAGAAGATGGCATCGAGCTGGGCCAGGGAGATGGCGCGCAGCGGGTTGTCCTGATGCACAAAGACTGCCACGGCGTCCACGGCCACCGGCAGGGCCGTGGGCGGGTAACCGTAGCGCGCCACGAAGGCCGCCGCCTCGCGGCGGCTCATGGCCCGGCTCATGGGACCGAGCTCCGCTACCCCCTCTACCAGCGCCGGCGGCGCCGTGGCGGAGCCGGCGCCCTGTACCTCCACAGTGACTGCCGGGTGGTAGCCGCTGAAGGAGCGCGCCCACAGGGACATGAGGTTGGCAAGGGTATCGGAGCCCACACTCGTGAGGCTGCCGGTCAGCCCCGAGGACGGTTCATAAACCGGGAGCGTGCGGTCAGCCAACGCCGGTGCCGCCAGCAGGGTCGGCAGCGTCAGCACGAGGCCCAGCAGGAGCCCGCACGCTGCAGCGGGCATACTCAGGCCGCAAACGCCAGGGTAAACACGCTACCCTGCCCGAGCTCACTGTCGATGCGCAGCTCGGCCCGGTGCGACGCGGCGACATGCTTGACGATGGCCAACCCGAGCCCGGTACCGCCCGTGGCGCTGGAGCGGCTCTCGTCGACGCGGTAGAAACGCTCCGTGAGCCGCGGCAGGTGCTGCTCCTCGATCCCCGGCCCGTGATCGACGACGCTCAGCCGCAGCTCATCGCCTTCCCGGCGCCAATGAACGAACACCGGCTGGTCCTCGGGACTGTACTTGATGGCATTGAGCACGAGGTTGGAGACGGCGCTGTGCAGCTCCCGGTAGTCGCCGGCGATGCCCTCCCGTGTCTCCAGGCGCAGGACCACCACCCGCTCCGGGTGGGAGTGAGCCAGCTCCTCCCGCAGTTCCTCGACCAGTCCCGCAAGATCCACCTGCTCGGTCTTCTTCTCACTGCGCACGCTCTCGATACGCGACAGCCAGAGCAGGTCGTCGAGGAGGTTTTCCATGCGCCGCGCCTGCAACTCCATCTGCTCCAGGGGCTTGTGGAAGCGCGGGTCGACGCGGTCTCCGGCGACCATGAGCGTTTCCAGGTAGCCCTTGAACACCGTGAGCGGCGTGCGCAGCTCGTGGGAGACGTTGCCGACGAAATCGCGACGCTGTTGTTCGAGCTGCAGCACGCGCGTCACGTCGCGCACAAAGAGCAGAAAGTCGCCGTCGGCAAAGGTCGTGATCTCCATCTGCAGGAAGCGCGCCGTGCCGCTCTTCAGCGCCACCTGCAGGGGCTCGGAGAATTCGCCGGCGATGAAGTACTGATGGAACTCCGGCAGCCGCACCAGGTTCAAAATCGGCTGCCCGCGGTCACGCGGGTACTCGAGGCCGAGGAGCGCCCGGGCCGCGTCGTTGCTCCATTCGATGGCGCCGGACTGCGTGAGGATGACGACGCCGTCGCGCATGGACGCGAAAGAGCTCTGCAGGTAGTCGACCGTTGACTGGAGCCGGCTGCGCGCCTCGCGGTTCTCGCGCTGAAGCCGGTAGATGGTGTCGTAGACCACGCCCCAGATGCCGAAGCCCTCCGGCGGAGTCTGCTCGGGGTCCTCGAGCCAGCGGCGCATGCGCCAGATCTGGTAGAGCCACACCAGGCTGATGGCGGCGAGGCCCAGGGTGAGCATCGCCAGCGGATAACCGAACAGCCAGCCCGCCAGGGCCGACGCGGCCAGCACCAGCAGCAGCTTGCGCAATTCTCCACGCCAGCTACCGGCGAGATTCACCCGGCCGGTGCCCCCCGCGCAGAGAAGCGATAGCCGGTGCCGCGCACCGTCTGAATCAGTCCGCTGTAGTCCTGCGCGCCGGCGGCGAGGGCTTTGCGCAGGCGGCGGATGTGCACGTCCACGGTGCGCTCCTCGACGTACACGTTGGCGCCCCAGACGCGGTCGAGGAGCTGATTGCGCGTGTACGCCCGCTCCGGGTGGGCCATGAAAAACTGCAGCAGGTTGAATTCTGTCGGCCCCATGTCCAGCGGCTCGTCGCGGAGGAACACCCGGCGGCTCTTGCTGTCGAGGACGAGCGCCGAGACCTGCATGCGATCGTTGGCCTCGGCGCCCGCGGCGCGGCGCAGCAGGGCCTTGATCCGGGCGATGAGTTCACGGGGGGCAAAGGGCTTGGTGATGTAGTCGTCGGCACCCACGTCGAGGCCCTGGATGACGTTGTCCTCGGCCGTCTTCGCCGTCAGCATGATCACCGGCATTTCGCAGGTAGCCTCGTCACGCTTCAGGCGGCGCAGCAATTCCAGGCCGCTGCCGCCGGGGAGCATCCAGTCCAGCAGCACGATATCCGGGCGCTGATCGACGACGAGGGCGTGGGCATCCTGGATGTTATCGGCCTCGAGGCAGCGGTAATCGACGATCTCCAGCGCCATGCGCAGCATATCGCGGATTGCGAATTCGTCATCGACCACCAGGACGGTGCGTTCACTCATGTCGCGGTTGCCTGCACGGGGATGTGACCGCGGATTCTGCCGGCGCACTGTGACAGTAACATGACAGATCGGCCCCTTTTTGCAACAGAACGGTCACAGTC
>CAYFVG010000003.1:0-43268 GCA_964346365.1 uncultured Alteromonadaceae bacterium | reverse complement strand
CCCTGTCAGAACCAGCCAAACAGCCAGCCAAACAACCAGCCATCATCCTGCAGTTCCTCCTCGCAGGCGGCGAGCTGCCCGCCGTAGAGCACCGCCCGGCGCTCAACCTTGCGGGCCACGGCCAGCAACCAGTCCTTGCTGCGGAAACTGCCGCGGGCAAAGCCACCGTGGCCCTCATGGTAGGCCAGGTAGAGGCGATAGGCATCGTCGGCCCGGATGCCGTTGCGCCGGCGCGACTGGTGGTTGTACCAGCCGATGAAATCGATGGCATCGCCAAAGTCGTCCCGGTCCGCGCCGTAGTTCCCCGCGCTGCGCTCATAGGCGCGCCAGGTGGACTTCAGGGCCTGACTGTAGCCGTAGGAATCGGAGGGCCGGGGCCCGGGAATGAAGCCGAAGATTTTCTTCCGCGGCGGCTTGGCCCTGGCCACGAAGCGCGACTCCTGGTGCATGATCGCCATGAGCACCGGGACCGGGCTGCCCCAGCGTTTGCTGGCGTCCGCGGCGTCATCGTACCAGCCGCCCTTGTCGCGGAAGATTGCGCAGAGGTTGTCCGGGTCCCGCGGCGGCGCCGTGGCGCAGGCGGCCAGGAGCGCGAGCACGACCAGGACGACAACCACGACAGGGGCCCGCCTCACGGTCGGCTTCCCTGTTCGTCGAGAAACGCGAGGAAAGCGGTCTCCTCCATCACCGGCACCTCGAGCTTGCCGGCTTTCGCCAGCTTGGAGCCGGCGCCCGAACCGGCGACCAGGGTGTGCGTCTTTGCCGACACGCTGCCAGCCACGCGCGCCCCGAGGGACTGCAGCGCGGCGCTCGCCTCGTCCCGGGTCATGCTGTCGAGCCTGCCGGTGACCACCCAGGTCTGGCCGGCGAGGGGCGCCTCCCCCGGCAGTGCCTCCGCCTCCGGCCAGTGCACACCCGCGGCTCGAAGCGCGGCGACCACGCGCTGGGCGGCCGGATCGTCGAAGAACTGCCGGAGGTGGTCGGCGACCACCGGCCCGACGTCGTCCACGGTGAGCAGTGTGTCCTCGGGCGCCGCGGCCAGGGCTTCGTAGCTGCCGAAGTAGCCGGCAAGGGCCCGCGCCGTCGCCTCACCGACCTCACGGATACCGAGGGCATAGAGAAAGCGTGGCAGCGTGGTCTCCTTGCTCGCCTCAAGGGCCGCGAGGAGATTGTCGGCGCTCTTCTCCCCCATGCGCTCCAGGGCGAGCAGGTCCGCCCGGCGCAGCCGGTAAAGATCGGCGACGGTCTCGACCAGGCCGCGCTCCACCAGCTGCTCGACCAGCCGGTCGCCGAGCCCGTCGATATCCATGGCGCGCCGCGCTGCGAAATGACGCAGGGCGGCGCTGCGCTGCGCCGCGCAGACCAGGCCGCCGAGGCAGCGCAGCACGGCGCCGCCCTCCTCCCGCTCCACCGCGGAGCCGCAGACCGGGCAGGCCGTCGGCGGCTCGATCGGCCTGGCGTCGTCCGGGCGCCGCTCGACAACCACGGATATCACCTGGGGAATCACGTCGCCGGCGCGACGGACCGAGACCGTATCGCCGATCATCACCCCGAGGCGCCCGACCTCATCGAGGTTGTGCAGTGTGGCATTGCTGACCGTGACGCCGCCGACGAACACCGGCTCCAGCCTCGCCACCGGCGTGATGGCCCCGGTGCGGCCGACCTGGAACTCCACTGCCTTGAGCCGCGTGAGCTCTTCCTGCGCCGGAAACTTGCGGGCGATGGCCCAGCGCGGGGCGCGCGCGACAAAGCCCAGGCGCTCGCGCAGGGCGAGATCGTTGACTTTGTAGACGATGCCGTCGATGTCGTAGGGCAGCGCGTCGCGGCGCGCCTCGAGGCGACGGTAGTAGGCCAGGCAGCCCTCGCGGCCCGTGGCCAGGGCCGACTCACTGTTGATGCGCAGACCCCAGCGGTGCAGCTGCTCCATGATCGCCCAGTGCGTCGCCGGCAGCGCGCCGCCACTCACCTGCCCCACCCCGTAGCAGCAGAGCTGCAGCGGGCGTCGCGCGGTGACCCGCGAGTCGAGCTGCCGCAGGCTGCCCGCCGCGGCGTTGCGGGGATTCACAAAGCCTTTCTCGCCGCGCTCGGCGGCCTCGCGATTCAAGTCGGCAAAACCGTCGCGCAGCATATACACCTCGCCGCGCACTTCGAGCAGCGCCGGGTAGCCCTCGCCGCGCAGGCGCAGGGGAACGGAGCGAATGGTGGCCACGTTAGCGGTAATGTCCTCGCCGGTGGTGCCGTCCCCCCGGGTCGCGGCGCGCTCGAGGGCGCCATCGCGGTAGAGCAGGCTGACGGCGACGCCATCGAGCTTCGGCTCGCAGGCGAACTGAAGATCGATGTCTCCCTCGCCGAGGCGGTCGCGGACCCGGCGGTGGAACTGCTCGAACTCCTCGTCGCTGAAGGCATTGTCGAGGGACAGCATGGGCTGCTCGTGGTGCACACTGGCGAAGGCCGCGAGCGGCTCGGCGCCCACCCGCCGGGTCGGTGAGTCGGGCCGGGCCAGCGCCGGGTGCTCGGCCTCGAGGACCTGCAGTTCGCGCAGGGCGCGGTCGTACTCGGCGTCGGGCACGGACGGCCGGTCGAGCACATAGTACTCGTGGTTCCAGCGCTCCAGCATCTCGCGCAGCTCGGCCGCGCGCGCCTCGGGGATCCGGGGGCTCACGGGGGCTCAGCGCTTTCCGGCGAGCAGTCGCCTCTCGAGGTCGCGAATCTTCTGCCGACTGTGTTCGAGGGACTGGCGCGTGAGCGCACTGCGGGACTCGTCGAGGACCTCGCCACCGAGATTCCGGGCCACGGCCTGGGCTGTCTCGAGCATGTAATCGAAGGCTTTCATCATGTCTGCAGGCCCCGGCAGGGTGACAAAAAACAGCAGGCCCGGCGTACTCAGCTCGCCCATGCGATCGATATCGAAGACCCCCGGCTGCATCATGTTTGCCACGCTGAACTGGATAGGCCCGCGGCCCGCGGCCTGCTCGTGGCGATGGAAAAAGTCCATATCGCCGAAGCGCAGGTCGCAGGCCAGAAGAATCTGCAGGATGTCGTCACCGCGGAAACCCGCCGGATCCGTCGCGATCACGTGCAGCAGGAACACCTCCGGGTCCTCGCCCCGGGGCAGGCGTCCCTCGGTTCCGCCGTCAGCGGACGGTTCATCGACATCCTCCTCCGCCGGCAGGTCTTCCAGCCAGTCGAGGTTGCCGGGCTCCTCCTCGGCGTTCGTGCTGACGCCGCTGACCAGGCCGTCGTCCCCCGATCTCCGCGCGGGCTCCCGGCGCGCCCGTCGCCGCTTCGCGCCGCCGTCCGGCGCCGGCGCGGCGGGCCCGGCGCCGATGGCCGCCGTCTCGTCTGCGCCGTCCCCGGCCGCTGTTGCCGCGGCCGCCTGGGTGGCCTCGCCATGCTCCCGGGCGGCGCGCACCAGGTCTTCGCGACGGATGACCCGGGCGCCGCCGTTCGGCAACTCCTTGAGGATGCCGGGATGCGGCTGCGACGGTGCATCGTCATCGCCCTCACCGACCCGGCGCAGCTTCACGCGCACCTCGGCCTGCCGCTCCGCGCGCACCCGCCGCCAGGCATCGACGAGCACGGCCGCGATCAGCAGCACACCGATAATGACCATCCAGTCGCGTATCGTCAGCTCCATGCTCCCGCGTCCCGTCAGACGTCAGCTCGCCGCCAGTTCCGCTGCTTCCTCCACATCCACGGCGACGAGGCGCGACACCCCGGGCTCGTGCATGGTGATCCCGAGCAGCTGGTCAGCCATTTCCATGGTGATTTTGTTGTGCGTGATGAAGATGAACTGCACCGTTTCGGCCATTTCTTTCACCATGCGAGCATAGCGCTCCACGTTGGCATCATCCAGCGGCGCATCGACCTCGTCGAGCATGCAGAACGGGGCCGGGTTGAGCTGGAAAATAGAGAACACGAGGGCGATCGCGGTGAGCGCCTTCTCACCGCCGGAGAGCAGGTGGATGGTGCTGTTCTTCTTGCCGGGCGGGCGCGCCATGATGGCGATGCCGGTATCGAGGAGGTCCTCGCCGGTCATCTCGAGATGGGCGCTGCCGCCGCCGAAAACCCGGGGAAAGAGCGCCTGCAGGCCGCCGTTCACCTTGTCGAAGGTCTCCTGGAAGCGACTGCGCGTCTCGCGGTCGATCTTGCGGATCGCGGATTCGAGCGTGGCCAGCGCACTCTCCAGGTCCTCGTTCTGCGCGTCGAGGTACTGCTTGCGCTCCGCCTGCTGGCTGTATTCGTCAATGGCAGCCAGGTTGATCGGGCCGAGGCGGGCGATGCGCGCGGCGGCGCGCTCGAGCTGTTCCTGCCATCCAGCGCGGGTGGCTTCTTCCGGCAGCTCCTCCAGCACCGACTCCGGCGTCCGGGCCAGTTCCTCGAGCTGCCGGTCCAGGTTCTCGCGCTGGACCTGCAGGGTCTGGTGGTCGAGGCGGCACTGCTCGAGCTCCGCCCGGGCCGAAGACACCCGCTGCTCGATAGCGGCCCGGGCCTGCTCGTCGCTGCGCAGCGCGTGCTCGATCTCGGCCACCTGCTGCCGGGCCTGCGTAAGTTCCGCCTCCGCCGCGGCGCGCAGCTGCAGCTGGGCGTCCAGCTCCGTCTCGAGCTCGACCACCGGCGTGCTGCTGTCCTCCAGGCCGGTCGTCAGGCTCTCCCGGCGCGCCGCGAGCTGGGCAACCTGTGCCCGGGCCCGCTCCAGCGAGCCGCGGATTGTCTCAATCTGGGTCTGCAGCGCGCGCAGCCGCATGGCCGCCTGGTGGGCGCTGTCCCGGGCCTGGCGGGCCGACTGCCGGCGGCCATCGAGCTCGCCGCGAAAGCGGTCGCGCTCGGCGAGCAGGGTCTCGCGCTCGCCGGCGTCCGCCTCCATGCGCTCGATGGCCTCGGCCAGGACCTGCCGTGCCTCCGCCATCGAGGCCTCCTCGGCCTCGAACTGCGCCCGGGCGTCCGCCGCATCCCGGACCAGGGCCGCCCGCCGGGCCTCGAGCTGCTCGACCCGGGCTTCCTGGGCCTTGAGCTGCGCCGCGGCATCGGCCCGGCGGCGGCTCGCCGCCTGCAGCTCGCGCTGCAGCGCCTGGCGCGAGGCCTCCAGCTCGCGGAGCCGCTGTGCTTCTCCGGCCTGGGCCTGCTCGAGCTGCTGCACCCGCTCGGCGGTTGCGTCGACTGTCGCGTTGAGCGCCTCGAGCTCCTGCTGGCGGCGAAGGACCCCCCCGGCCTCGGCCTCTCCCCGGCGCAGGGACAGCCAGTTCGGGCCCAGCCAGAGACCGGCCGGGGTGATCACGGACTCGTGACCGGCGAGCTCGCCGCGCACGGCCAGGGCTTCCGCCTCGTCGGCCGCCGTGCGCACCGCAGCAAGCAGGCCCGCGACGCGGCCCCCGCAGCGCACCCTGGCCGCCAGCGTTCCCCCCGGTGCAACCGCGGCAGCGCGCCGGGCCACCAGGGTAAGATGGCCGCCGGCAAGATCGTCCAGGCGCCGCCCGAGGCTGTCGAGATCGTCCACGCAGACGGCATGCAGGTAATTGCCGAGCACGGTTTCGACGGCACGCTGCCAGGGCGCCTCGACCTCGAGCTGCGAAAGGAGCCGCGGCGCCGCTGCCAGGCGGTTGGCCGCGAGCCAGTCATCTGCCCCGCCGGCGGCATCCTCCGCCGCGGCCTGCTGCAGCGCCTCCAGCGAGGCCTGACGACCGCGCAGCCGCGCCAGCTCCGAGCGGACCCGATCCAGTTCGCTGGCCAGCTGCGTGGCCTGATCCCGCGAAGCGGCGAGGTCGCTGGCCAGGCCTTCACCCTGCTCCTCATGGCCGGCGATGGCGAGCTCCGCTTCCGCCAGTTCCTCCCGCAGCGGCGCCGGATCCTCCTCGTCCTCGGCCGGGGCGAGGGCGCGCTGCTCTGTCGCCAGCTGGTCCATGCGCGCCTGCAGGCGCTTCAGGGCATGCTCGAGGTGCTGGATGCGGGACTGCTGCACCTCGGCCTGCTGCCGCGGTTCCGCGGCGCGGTGGTTGAACGCGTCCCAGCGTTGCTGCCAGCCCTGCATGGCCTCCTCGGCAGCGGCCAGTGCGGTGGCGGTTTCCTCGGCCGCGGCGTCGAGCACCTCGCTCTCCGGGGCCAAGGCGGCGAGTTCCTGCTCCCAGGCATCGAGCCGTTCGCCATCCTCGCGCAGGTGGCGTTCCGCCTCATCGAGGTTGCTTCGGGTCTGCGCAAGGTCCTCGCGCAGCTGCCGGCAGCGTTCCTTGTGATGCTGAATGCTCTGCTCGATGCGCGCGACCTCGGCACCGAGGCTGTAGTAGCGACCCTGGACCTCGTTGAAGACATCCGTGCGCCCACTCCGCTCCACCCGCTGCTGTTCGATGCGCGTGTCCACCTGCTGGTGCTCCGCGAGCACCGCCTCGAGGGCTACCTCGAGTTCACCGACCCGGCGGGCGCTGCCGGTCGCCTCCTGGTCGATGTCTTGCCACTCCAGCGCCAGCAGCTGGGCCTTCAGGGTGCGCTCCTGTTCCTTCAGGGCCCTGTATTTTTCCGCCGCCTGCGCCTGTCGCTGCAGGTGCTGGAGCTGCCGCTCGAGCTCGTCGCGCAGGTCCGTCAGGCGCTCGAGGTTCTCCAGGGTGCGGCGCATGCGGGACTCCGTCTCCTTGCGCCGCTCCTTGTATTTCGAAATGCCCGCCGCTTCCTCGATGAAAACACGCAATTCCTCCGGCCGGGACTCGATGAGACGGGAGATCATGCCCTGCTCGATAATCGCGTAGCTGCGGGGCCCCAGGCCCGTTCCGAGAAAGATATCGGTGATGTCGCGGCGCCGGCAGCGGGTGCCGTTCAGGTAGTACTCGGACTGGCCCTCAGTGGAGACCTGGCGGCGGGTGGAGATTTCGGCATAGCTGGCATAGGCGCCGCCCACACCGCCGTCGCTGTTGTCGAAGACCAGTTCGATGGATGCCTGACCAACGGGCTGGCGGTTGACGGAGCCGTTGAAAATAACATCGGCCATGGACTCGCCGCGCAGGTTCCTGGCGGAACTCTCCCCCATGACCCAGCGCACGGCGTCGATGATGTTCGACTTGCCGCAGCCGTTCGGACCCACCACCGCGGCCATATTGCCGGGAAAGGTGACCGTGGTGGGATCCACGAAGGATTTGAACCCCGCCAGCTTGATTGACTTCAGTCGCACTGTACTTCAACTATCATGGGTATCATTATGATTTTCGGGAATTTATTCTGCAAAAAAACGCGCAGGTGACGCCGCCTGTCCGCGCGCTAGCGTAGCTGCTTCGGGCGGGCAATACGATGCCCGCGGGGTGGCAGGCTCAGCCGGCCGTCGGGGCCAGGGAAACGGCCACGGAGGCGGCGTCATCTGTCCCGGCGGTCACCGGGCCGGCGCTGCCGGCCAGCACGGCATTCGCCAGGCCCGGCCGCCCGTCCGGCGATACCTGCACGAACACGCGCACGGCGCCGGCGCTCGAGAGCTTCTGCCCGGCCATGCTGTTGCGGTCATCGAGGCGCAGCGTGCGCGGAAGCTCCGCGGCAGCGAAGCGCCGGACGGCGATCGGCATGCGGCTCGTCGCATCCTCGCGCCGGGCGAGCACGAAGACCGTCTCGCTGCCATCGAGGCCGACATCCGCCGGGGCGTCGACCGTGACGGTAATACCTGCGACGGCTGCGGGCTCGCTGCCCGCCGCGGCCGTATCGTCACCGAGGCGCGCCCGGGCACTGGCGATGACTTCCTGCAGCATCCCGGCGCTCGGCGAGCCCGGCGCCTCGAGCGCCGCAAGGCGCTCCCAGTACTCGATGGCGGCCCGGTAACGCGCGTTCTCGAAGGAAGCCATGCCGAGGAGGCCCAGGGCCGTCCGCTGCCGGGGGTCCGCGGCCAGGGCCCGCTCGGCGAGCCGCTGGGCCTCCGGCGACAGTTCCCGGCCCGCGGCCAGGAAGCTCGCCTGCGCCGCGAGGGCCGGGGCCTGCGCATCGCCGGGCGCCCGCTCGGCCAGCTCGCGGTACGCCTCGGCGGCAGCGGCGTAATTGCCGCGCGCCATATGGTAGCGGCCGAGCAGCGCGCGGTAGCCCAGGTTGTCCGGGCGCCGGCCGATGCGGGCGCCGATATCGCTCATAAGCGCGTCGATTTCCGCTGCCGGCGTCTCCTCGCCGAGGGTATCCAGGCGCTGGGCCAGCGTGACATCCGCAACGGCACCGAGCTGCCAGTAGAGCCAGCCGGCCGCGAGAAGCGTCAGCGGGGGCAGTACCCAGAGCGCGCGAAAGCGCTGCTCGACCGGCTCCGAAGCGGGCGCCGGGTCCCCGACGCCGTCCTCGACAACCCGCAGCCGCGCGTCCTCAAGCAGCTCCGTCTGGTCCTGGGCGGTGAGCTCTTCCCGGCGCAGGCGGAACCAGTCGAGGTTCGCCGCATCCTCGGCCCGGGCCCGGGCGCGGGCGCCGGGACGCAGCAGGAACAGGGCCGCCAGCACGAGCAGCGCAGCACAGGCGGCGAAAAAAGTGATCATTCCTGCCGATCCCTCTCCGTCAGCAGGCCGTCCAGCCGCGCCCGCTCGGCCGCGTCCAGCGTCTCCGCCGCATCGCCGCCGCGAGCGCGACGCAGCACCAGCGCCGCCAGGCCGCCGCCGAGGACGAGAAAGGCGACCGGCGCCAGCCACAGCAGCGCGGTATTGCGGTCGAAGTCGGGCCGGTAGCGCACAAATTCACCGTAGCGACGCACCATGTCATCGAGGATCTCCTCGTCCGTCGCGCCCGCCTCGAGCTGACGGTAGAGCAGACGGCGCAAATCCTCGGATATGGGCGCATTGGAGTCGGCGATGTTCTGATTCTGGCACTTCGGGCAGCGCAGTTCCTGGCTGAGTTCGCGGTAGCGGACCTCCAGGTCGGCAGAGCTGAACTCGTAGGTCTCGATCACCGCTGCCGCCGGCAACGCCAGCAGTAGGGGGACAAGGAGCAGCAGCAGTAACGGCAGCAGAGCCGGGCCCCGGCGCGCAGCTATCATGTGTCACCCCCCTGCCCCGTCAGGTCCCGATAGAGCGGGCCGAGGGTGTTTGTCCAGATACGGTCGTTGACCTCGCCGACATGCCGGTAGCGGATCACCCCGTCGGCGTCCACGAGGTAGGTCTCCGGCGCCCCGTAGACGCCGAGGTCGAGGCCGAGGGTGCCCTCGGCATCGACAATGTTAGCCCGGTAAGGGTTGCCCAGCTCCGCGAGCCAGCGCCGCGCGGCAGCGCTGTCGTCCTTGTAGTTGATGCCATAGATCGGCACGCCAGCGTCCGCCAGCCGCTCGAGGTACGGGTGCTCGCTGCGGCAGGTGATACACCAGGTCGCCCAGATGTTGAACAGCGCCACCGCCCCGGTGACGTCGCCGTTGGTAAGGGTCTCGTCGCTTTCCAGGGCCGGCAGCGCGAAGGTCGGTAACGGCCGGTCGATCAGCGCCGACGGCAGCTCCTTCGGATCGAGCTGGAGGCCCCGCGCCAGCAGCAGCGCAAGAACCCCGAATAACGCCAGGGGCAGGAAAAGCTTAAGCCGCGGCGCCATGGACTCCCCCCTGGGCGGCAGGCGCGCTCGCGGCGGCGCGAGCGCGCCGGTAGCGCCGGTCCGCCACCGTAGTCAGGCCGCCCAGTGCCATCATGAGCGCGCCCAGCCAGAGCCAGCGCACCATGGGCTTGTAGTGAAGCCGGATCGCCCAGGCGCCGCCGTTGCCTACGGGCTCGCCCATGGCGACATACAGATCGCGGAACAAGCCCGCGTCGATCGCGGCCTCGGTCATCACCGAGCCGCTGGCGAGGTAGCGGCGCTTCTGTGCCGCCAGCCGGGCGATCTCGCGACCGTCCCGGAACACCGTGAAGCGCGCCTCGTCGGCGAGGTAGTTCGGCCCCTCCACCCGCGCGAGGTCGACGAAGTCAAAGCGATAACCGGCCAGCGTTTCACTGTCGCCCGGGGACATCTTGAGGTCGTGTTCGATGTTGTACTGGGACACCGCGACGGCGCCGACGACGCAGGCGGCAAAACCCAGGTGGGCGAGCAGCATGCCCCAGTAGCTCGCCGGCAGCCGACGCAGGCCGCGCCCGGCCGTCGGCGCGCTGCGGACCCGGTTGACCAGGTCGCGGCCGAGGCCGGCGACCAGCCAGGCCGCGAGCATCACGGCAAGGGCCACCCAGAGGTTGTAGCCCTCGCCGAAGAGCGGCAGCAGCAGACCACAGGCGACGGCCGCAAGGCCCGGTACCAGCAGCTCCGCCTTCCAGCGCTGGGCGCTGTCCTGCTTCCACCGGGACAGCGGACCGATACCCATGAACGGCATCAGCACCGCCATGAGGGGCACGAATACCGCGTTGAAGTACGGCGGCCCGACGGAATACTTGCCCAGTTCGAAGGCGTCCATGACCAGGGGGAACAGGGTCCCGAAGAGGACCGTCAGCGTGGAGACGGTGAAGACCAGATTGTTGATGAGCAGCAGCGTCTCCCGGGACAGCCAGGCAAAGCGGATGCGACTGGTCACCGTGGGGGCGCGCATGGCATAGAGA
Source organism: uncultured Alteromonadaceae bacterium (assembly GCA_964346365.1). Classification (GTDB taxonomy): domain Bacteria; phylum Pseudomonadota; class Gammaproteobacteria; order Pseudomonadales; family Halieaceae; genus Pseudohaliea. Next base: position 32,772 of record CAYFVG010000003.1, on the reverse strand, counting down.
CCCAGGGAGCCGCCGACCACGAGGGCGAGAAATACCAGGATGAACAGTCCCCGCGCGGGATCCGTGGCGAAGGCGTGCACTGAGGTCAGGACGCCGGAGCGCACCAGGAAGGTGCCCAGCAGGCTCAGGGAGAAGACGAAGATCGCCAGCAGCACAGTCCAGCTTTTGAACAGCCCGCGCTTCTCGGTCACCGCGAGCGAGTGAATCAGCGCCGTGCCCGCAAGCCACGGCATAAACGAGGCGTTTTCCACCGGATCCCAGAACCACCAGCCGCCCCAGCCGAGTTCGTAGTAGGCCCACCAGCTGCCGAGCATGATGCCCGCGGACAGGAAGGCCCAGGCCACGTTGGTCCAGGGTCGGGACCAGCGCGCCCAAGCGGCGTCGAGGCGACCGCCGAGGAGCGCCGCGATGGCGAAGGCGAAGGCGACGCTGAAACCGACGTAACCCATGTAGAGCAGCGGCGGATGGATCACCAGGCCCGGGTCCTGCAGGAGCGGGTTGAGGTCGTTGCCATCGGCCGGCGTGCTCGGCAGAAGCCGCTCGAAGGGGTTCGAGGTAAACAGCGAGAAGGACAGGAAGCCGACGGCGATGATGCCCATGACCGCCAGCACCCGCGCGAGCACCACCGTCGGCAGCTGGCGACTGAACACGGCGACCGCACACATCCAGCCGGCGAGGATAGTCACCCAGAGGAGCAGCGAGCCCTCGTGGTTGCCCCACAGCGCCGAGAACTTGTAGACCGGTGGCAGCAGGCTGTTGCTGTTCGCGGCCACCACCCGCACGGAAAAATCATCCTGCAGAAAGGCCGTGGCCAGGCAGGCGAAGGCAATCGCGCAAAACACCAGCACGCCCACGGCAAGGGACGGCGCCAGCGCCATGGCACCGAGGTTGCGCCGCCAGGCGCCCCAGAGAGGCACGACCGCGAGCGTTGTCGCGAGGCACAGGGCGAGGATGAGGGAAAAATGACCGATTTCTGGAATCACAGGAGCTGGCCCTCCGAGTTGCGGCCGGACTTTTCGAGGGCGTCGGCGACCTCGGGCGGCATATAGTTCTCGTCGTGCTTGGCCAGCACCTCGCTGGCCATGAGCCTACCATCGGCACCGAGGACGCCGGCTGCGACAGCTCCCTGCCCCTCGTCGAAAAGGTCCGGGAGAATGCCCTCGAAGACAACGGGCACCGAAGCCTGGTAGTCGGTCACGGCGAAGCGCACCTCGAGGCTGTCCTCGCTGCGCTGGACGGAGCCCTCGACGACCATGCCGCCGACGCGAATCGGCGTACCCGCCGGCGCCAGCCCGGCGGCGACCTCCGCCGGGGGATAGAACAGGTTGATGTTGCCGCGCAGCGCGTAGACCGACAGGCCGACGGCAAGGGAAGAAAATGCCACCACGCAGAGAACGATAATCAGACGTTGTTTACGAACCGGGTGCATGCACAGTCTCCCTGGACCCCTGGACAGCCTCGCGCCGCAGCTGACCGCGGACCTCCCGCAACAGGCGCCGCCGGCGTCGACCCGGCGCAGCGAGCACGAGCGCAAGTACCAGCAGCGTGATGCCGTAGGCCGCCCACACGTAGGGCCCGTGGCCGTCCATGACAAGCAGCGCGCCGAGGCTGTCGAAATACATCACTGCTCCCCGCCGGCAAGCCGGCGCACCCAGCCCGTGCGGGTTTCCCGGGCGAGGATCTCGGCGCGCATATTCCCGAGCAGCGCACAGGTAAACAAGCCGTAAAAGGCGATGATGGACAGCAGCAGCGGGTACAGCATGCTGGCGTCGATACTCGACTCGCCGGTGAACTTGATCGACGCGGGCTGGTGCAGGCTGTACCACCAGTCCACGGACTTGTAGATGATCGGAATGTTCACCGTGCCCACCAGACTCAGCACCGCACAGGCGCGGCTCGCCGCGGCCTTGTTGTCATAGGCCTCGTAGAGCGCGATCACACCGAGGTAGAGGAAGAGCAGGATAAGCATGGAGGTGATGCGCGCATCCCAGACCCACCAGGTGCCCCAGGTCGGCTTGCCCCAGATGGAGCCCGTAACCAGAGCAATGGCGGTCAGCGCCGCGCCCACCGGGGCGCAGGCCTTCATGGCGATATCGGCTATCTTCATTTTCCAGATCAGGCTGATGGCGCCGGCGATGGCCATCACGTAGTAGGCCGCGAGCGCCACCACGGCCGCCGGCACATGGATATAGATGATCCGGTAGCTATTGCCCTGGCGGAAATCCGGCGCGGTGTAAAGAAGCCCCCAGCCCACGCCGATGACGAGGGCCACCAGGGACAGGGGCAGCAGCCACTGCAACAGCGTCCCGGCAATACGGTAGAGCCAGGGAGGGGAGCCGAGCTTATGGAAGAAGGACCACATAACGGTCCGCATTATACAGCGGTGACCGCAGCAACAACAAAGCGATCGACGTACCGCTCAGGCATCGATGCTGATCCGCAAACCCGCGCCGATGGCGAAGGGGCCGAGGGCGGCGGCGAGGCTGAACAGGGCGCCGAGGATGGCCAGGTAGGGCCCCGTCGGCAGGCCGGCGAGCCCCGCCTCCACGGCGCCGGCGCCAAAGATGAGCACGGGCATATAAAAGGGCAGGACCAGCAGCGCGATAAGCATGCCGCCGCGGCGCAGGCCGACCGTCAGCGCCGCTCCGATGCTGCCGACAAAGCTCAGGACGCCACTGCCGAGGAGCAGGCTGGCGACGAGCACCGGGAGCGCGCCGGCGGGCAGCGCGAGCATGACCGCGAACAGCGGCGCGACGGCGGCCAGGAGGACGCCGGTGAGCAGCCAGTGCGCGAACACGTAGGCGAGCACCGACAGGTAAAGAGGCTGTGGCGCCAGGAGCAGCTGCTCGAGGCTGCCGTCCTCGAAGTCCGAGCGGAACAGGCCCTCGGCACTGAGCAGGTTGGCGAGCAGCGCGATGATCCAGAGGATGCCGGGGGCGAAATCCGCGAGCCGGTCCGGGGCCGGGCCGAGACCGAGCGGGAACAGCGCCACAACCATGGCGAAGAACAGCAGGGGGTTGAAGACCGCGACCGGCCGCCGCAGCGCGAGCGTGAGCTGGCGACGCAGGAGGCGGCCGGCAAAGGCCAGCGGGCCGGGCGCGGCACTCACGGCCCCGCTGCCGCGCGCAGGTGCACCGACTCCACCGGATAGCTCACCAGCATGGGCTGGTGGGAGGTGAACAGCACCGCCCCGCCCTGCCGGGCCCGGGCCACGAACAGGTCCTGCAGGGCACTGACGCCGTCCCGGTCGATAGCCGTGAAGGGTTCGTCCAGGAGCCAGAGCGGGCTGGACGACAGATGCAGCCTGGCCAGGTTGACACGCCGATGCTGCCCCGCGGACAGGCTGTGCGCCGGGACATCCTCGTAGCCGTATAGACCCACGGCCTCGAGGGCGGCCGCGATGGCGCGATCGTCGTGGCTGCCCTCGCCGGCCGGGTGCCAGCGCAGGTTCTCCCGGGGCGTGAGCAGGCCCTTCACCGCCGGCTCGTGGCCGAAAAAAAGCAGCGGCGCCGAGCGCTCGACCCGGCCCTCGAAACCGTGGCGGACGAGCCCTGCGAGCACGCGCAGAAGGCTGGTCTTGCCGGCGCCGTTGGCACCCTCGACCTGCACCAGCTGGCCCGGCAGCACCGCCAGGTAGAGGTCACTGAACAGCAACCTGCCACCGCGCTCAAGGGCCAGGCCCGACGCGGTCAGCAGCGGATCAGCAGCTGCCGGCGCCGACACTTACCCGACGACCGCGCGGCTGCGCCGGGCGCTCTCGCCCGCCGGTGCCTCCGGCCCGAGCTCAACAAAAACCGGGATACCCCGCTCCGCCGCCGGCAGCCGTGTGACCATGCGCCGCCGGCCTTGCGACAGTTTCCTGCAATCGGTCTTGTCTTCGCGGGGCAGTTCGCACACGGAAAGCATTCGTCGGGTGGCGGGTCGAGCGCAAGTCTAGCGCCGTCTCCCGCGGAGCGTCCACCGGCGCTCCGGGCCCGGCACCTTGTTTTTTGCCGGTGCTGCAAAGACAATATGGCTTCTTCACAAGCCCAATCGCCACGCGAACAACCAAGGAACCCCCATGAAAGCACCCGTTCGAGTTACCGTGACCGGCGCGGCCGGCCAGATCGGTTACGCGTTGCTGTTCCGCATCGCCTCCGGCGCCATGCTTGGCGACGACCAGCCCGTGATCCTGCAGCTCCTGGACATCACGCCGGCCCTGGATGCCCTGGAAGGCGTACGCATGGAACTCGACGACTGTGCCTTCCCGCTGCTGGCCGACATCGTCTGCACCGACGACCCGGACGTCGGCTTCAAGGACTGCGACTACGCGCTGCTTGTCGGCGCGCGGCCCCGCGGCCCGGGCATGGAGCGCAAGGACCTGCTCGAGGCCAACGCCGCCATCTTCTCGGCGCAGGGCAAGGCCCTGAACGCGCACGCCAGTCGCGGCGTGAAGGTCCTGGTGGTCGGCAACCCGGCCAACACCAATGCGCTCATTGCCCGGAGCAACGCGCCGGACCTGGACCCGCGCAACTTCACGGCCATGATGCGCCTCGACCACAATCGCGCCCGGTCCCAGCTCGCCCGGAAAACCGGCAGGGACGTCACCGCCGTGCGGCACATGACCGTGTGGGGCAACCATTCGGCGACGCAGTACCCCGACCTCTTCAACACCGTTGTAGACGGCACGCCGGCCATGGAGCTGGTCGACCAGGGCTGGTACGAGGCCAGCTTTATTCCCACGGTACAGCAGCGCGGTGCCGCGATCATCAAGGCCCGCGGGGCGTCCTCCGCGGCGTCGGCGGCCAACGCCGCCATCGATCACGTCCGCGACTGGACCCTAGGCACCCCCGCGGATGACTGGGTCTCCATGGGCGTCTGCAGCGACGGTTCCTACGGCATCGCCGAGGGCCTCATCTACTCCTACCCCTGTCGCTGCAGGGACGGCGCGTGGGAGATTGTCCAGGGCCTCGAGATCGGCGAGTTCAGCCAGGGCCGCATGGCGGCCACGGAGCGGGAGCTCAGCGAGGAGCGGGACGCGGTCAAGCACCTCCTGCCCTGAGGACAGACCGGTCATGGCCCGGGAGCCGGCGCAAACGCGCAGCTATCACCACGGCAATCTCCGCGCCGAACTTGTCGACACAGCGATCGCCGAGCTGGCCGAGGACGGCGCGGAGGGCCTGAGCCTGCGCGCCCTCGCGCGCCGCATCGGCGTTTCCCAGACCGCGCCCTATCGCCACTTCGCCGACAAGGAAGCGCTGCTCGCGGCGATGGCCGTGCGCGGCTATCGCGATCTCCTCGAGACCCTGCGCAGGGCCGGCGAGGGTGCCGGGGCCGAGCCCCGGGAACAGCTCGCCGCCTTCGCCCACGCCTACGTCGCCTATGCCGCGGACACGACCGCGCTGTTCAAGCTCATGTTCGGCCCGCTCCTGCAACCGCCGGAGAAATTCCCGGCGCTGCGCGACGTCAGCCGTGAGACCTTCGCCGTGGTCCAGCAGATCCTCCAGAGCGGCATCGAGCAGGGTCAGTTCCGTGGCGCCGGGGACGTGCGCTCCCTGGCCAACGTCGCCTGGGCCAGCATCCACGGCATGGCCACGCTGCGCGTGGACGCCCCGGCACTGTTCGAGCGGCACGTGGCGCTGCACAGGCAGGTAGACCTCGCTGTCGACAGCTTTCTGAACGGTATTCTCGCCCGCTGAAGCGGGGCTTACTCTCGACCCGTCTTTCTCTCAACCCGCCTCGCGCAGCACCGCCAGCGGCGGCGTGTTTACCACGCGGCGACAACCCGCGACCCCGAGCCCGGCAATGAGTGCCGCGGAACCGAGGACACCCGCGGGCCAGAGCCACGGCGTCGGCCGGTAGCTCATCTCCAGCACCTGCGTCTGCAGGATCCAGGCCGAGAGTTCCGCCCCCAGGGTGGCGAGCACGCCGGCGAAGAGTCCGAGCGCTGCAAACTCGATGGCCAGGCCGCCGAGAACCAGCGCCCGGCTGGCTCCCAGGGAGCGCAGGAGCGCACTCTCCTGGAGCCGGCTGTCGACGCTGGCCTGCACGCCCGCCACAAGCACCAGGGCGCCGGCGAGGAGGATGATCGCCAGGACCAGCTCGATAGCGCTACTGACCTGGCTGACGATGCTGCGAAGCTGAGCGAGCACCATGTCCAGCTCGATGACACTCACCGTCGGGAACTCGCGGAGCAGCCGGTTGAGAAACGCCTTGTCGCCCCCGAGATGAAAGCTGGTCATGAAGGTGGCCGGGAAGTCCGCCAGCAGGCGCGGCGGAAAGACCATGAAAAAGTTCGGTCGCATGCTCTCCCAGTCGACGGCCCGTATGCTGGCGACCGTTACCGTGAGCGGCCGGGCGCCAACACGCAGCTCGAGGCGGTCGCCGAGCCCGGCACCCAGGCGCTCGGCGAACCCCTCCTCGAGGGAGACCAGCGCCTCGCCGCTGTCCGCGCCCCACCAGCGGCCGGCGACCAGTTCGTTACCCGTCGGCGGCGAGGCAGCCCAGGTGAAATTCGCCTCGCGCTGCCGCGGCCCGTCGCCCGCGCCGTCCGTGGGCAGCGGCGACCCGTCCACCGCCATAACCCGGCCCCGGATCATCGGGTAGAGGCCCTCGGCGGCGATGCCGTCGGCGCGCAGGCGCTGTTCGACCGCAGCCACTTCCTCCGGCGAAATATTGAGGAGGAAATGGTCCGGCGCTTCCGGCGGCAGCTGTGCCTGCCAGCTGTCGATGAGGGAACTGCGCACCAGGGTCAGCAGAAGCAGCAACATGATGGCGATGGCGAACATCACCACCAGCAGCGCGTTCCCCGCGCCGCGGCGCTGCAGGCTGGCAAGGGCGAGCCGCCAGATGCTGCCGGCGCGCATGCCCGCGAACCGGCCGCCGCGCAGGAGGAGTGCCGCCGCCCCCCCGCCGAGCGCCACGGTCAGCACCAGACCCGCGAGCACAGCACCGGTCAGTGCGGGATCACCGCTGTACCACCACATGAGGCCGCTGATCGCGACAAGGCCCAGGGCGTAATCCAGCAGCCCCCGCCCCGAATCCAGGGACAGATCGCGACGCAGCACACGGAGCGGGCTGGCGCCGGCGAGACGCCAGAGCGGTGGCCAGGCGAAGAAGCCGAGGCAGACCAGCGCCGTGACCCCGCCCGTGAGCCAGGGACGCCAGCCGGCGGGACCGGGGTCCACCGGCAGGCGGGCCGCGAGCAGGTCGAAGGCGACGGCCTGGAGCACGCTGCCAACGAGGCAGCCGGCGGCGGTCGCGACGAGGCCCAGAAGCGCAAAGCTGCCGCCGTAGAGGCGGCCGACATAAGGCGTCGTCGCGCCGAGGCTCTTCATAATCGCCACATAGTCCGCGTGCCGGCCGCAGAAGCGCCGCGACGCCAGGGCGATGGCCACGGCGGCGAGAAGCACGCCGAGACTCCCGGCCAGAAGCAGGAAGCGCTCGGCGCGCTCGAGGGCTGACGCGACGCCGGGCTGACCGTCTTGCACGGACTGTAGCCGCTGCCCGTCTCCCAGGCGCTCCTCCAGCCAGTCGCGGAGGTCCGCGACGGCCGCAGGCTCGCCGGCGTAGAGCTGCCGGTAGCGGACGCGGCTGCCGGGCTGGACCACGCCGGTCGCCGGTATGTCGTCCACGTGCATGAGCACCCGCGGGCCGAGACCCGTAAAATTCGCACCGCGATCCGGCTCCGTACGGGCCGCCGCAGCCACCCTGAAGCTTGCCTCACCGACCTCGGCGGTGGCCCCGGGCGCCAGATCCAGCAGGGCAAAGAGCCGCGAATCCAGCCACAGTGTGCCGCGCTCCGGGCCGCCGGCCTGCGGCACGGCGCTGCCGAAAGGCTCGTCGCTGGCGGTAAGGCTGCCGCGCAAGGGGTAGGCATCGGATACCGCTTTCACGGCGCCGAGCGCCATGGCGTCGTCGCCCGCGCTGACCATACTGCTGAAGGTCAGTACCCGCGCGGTCCGCAGACCCCGGCTCCGCGCCGCCTCGAGCCAGGCAGCGGGCAGAGGCTGACTGCTCTGCACCACCAGGTCCGCCGCGAGGAAGCGATGACTCTCCTGGGCCAGGGCGCCCTGCAGGCGGCCGCTGAAGGCACTGATCCCGGTGACCACGGCCACGGCGAGGGTGAGCGCCGCCAACAGGACGGCCAGTTCGCCACCCCGCCAGTCGCGCAGCAGGAGTCGCAGGGCACTGCGGGCCAGGGGCGGCTTCGGGGTCGCGGGGCCGCTCACGCCTCGGCCAGCTCCCCGGTGTTCATGCGCAGGCGCCGCTCGCAGCGCGCCGCCAGCCCCTCGTCGTGGGTGACCAGGACCAGGGTCGCACCCTCCTCGCGATTGAGGGCGAACAACAGGTCTGCGATGCGCTCGCCGGTTTCCGTGTCCAGGTTGCCCGTGGGTTCGTCGGCAAACAGGATGCGCGGTTCGGCGGCGAAGGCGCGGGCGATGGCCACCCGCTGCTGTTCGCCGCCGGAGAGCTGCCGCGGATAGTGACCGGCGCGCTCTCCGAGGCCGACCCGATCCAGGTAGCGCGCGGCGCGCTCGGCCGCCTCCCGGTCGCCGCGCAGTTCCAGCGGCAGCATGACGTTCTCCAGGGCCGTGAGCGCCGGCAGGAGCTGAAAGGATTGGAAAACGAAGCCGATTTCCCGCGCCCGCAGCAGAGCCCTGCCGTCCTCGTCGAGGCCCTCGAGGGCGACCTCGCCGATATGAATGCTGCCCTCGCTCGCCAGGTCCAGCCCCGCGAGGAGGCCGAGAAGCGTCGACTTGCCGGAGCCGGAGGCACCGATGATGGCTACCGTCTCGCCCGACTTGATTTCGAGTTCGATGCCTTTCAGTATCTCGAGGTCCCCGTCGGCCACAGGAACCCGCTTGCGAAGCGCACGCGCCGTGATCATCTGTCTCTCCTCTGTGCGCCAAGTACGCCGGCTTGCCGCCGTCGGATTGTTCCTGCTCCTGGCGGCCTCGGCGAACGCGGCGGACAGCGGGCGGAAACTGCTGGTGCTCGGCGACAGTATCAGTGCCGCCTATGGCCTGTCTCTCGAGGAAGGCTGGGTAGCTCTCGCCGAGGACGCCCTCGCCGCCCGCGGACTCCCGGTCACGGCGATCAACGCCAGCATCAGCGGCGAGACCAGCGCCGGTGGGCGCCGGCGCCTGCCGGCGCTCCTCGAGGCGCACGCCCCCGACGCCGTGGTGATTGAACTCGGCGGCAATGACGCTCTGCGCGGCTACCCCATCGCCCAGCTCCGGGAGAATCTCACGGCCATGGCCGAGGCCGCGCTCAACAGCGGCGCCGAGGTGCTCCTGCTGCCCATGGAGATCCCCCCGAATTACGGCCCGCGATATCGCGGCGCCTTCCGCGACAGTTTCCGGGTGATCGCGGCGGCAACGGGCGCCGACCTGGGCCCCTTCCCGCTCGAGGCGGTCGCCACGAACCCGGCACTCATGCAGCCGGACGGGATTCACCCCACTGCCGAGGCCCAGCCGCTGATCGTGGAAACACTGCTGCCCGCCCTCGAGGCAGCCCTGCGCCCATGAGCCTGCGCGAACAGAGCCCGCTGCAGAAGCGGCTCTACAGCATCATCTTCGGCGTCGATACCACGGTGGGAAAGTGGTTCGACATCACGCTGATCTGCATCATCCTCGTCAGCGTCAGCGTCATCATCCTCGACTCCATACCGCGCTACCACGCGCGCCACGGCGAGCTGTTTCTGCGCATCGAGTGGGGCTTCACGCTGCTGTTCACTGCCGAATATCTGCTTCGTATCTGGATCGCGCGCAACCGCCGGGCCTATCTGTTGAGCGCCTATGGCATCATCGACCTGCTGTCGATTCTGCCCACCTATCTGGCGCTGCTCATGCCGGAGACCGCCCCGATGCTCATCATCCGCCTGCTGCGGGTGCTGCGGGTTTTCCGGGTTCTGCGCCTGTTCGCCTACCTCGAGGAGGCCAACCAGGTCGCCGGCGCCCTGCGCCGGTCGGCGCGGCAGATTTTTGTGTTCTTCGCCATGGTGGTCACGACCATGGTCATCTTCGGCTGCCTGCTCTACGTGATCGAGGGGCCGGACAACGGCTTCGACAATATCCCCGTCAGTATCTACTGGGCCATCGTTACCATCACGACCGTCGGCTACGGTGATGTCGTGCCGGTCACGGCCCTGGGGCGCCTCATCTCCGCTGCGGGCATGCTCGTCGGCTATGCCATCATCGCCGTGCCCACGGGCATCGTGACCTCGAACATGATCGGCGGCACGTCGCGCAAGCTGACCGTGAATTGTCCGCAGTGCGCCCGGGCGGGCCATGCGGCGGACGCGCGCCACTGCAAGTATTGCGGCGCCGCCCTCTTCGACGAGGCCGAACAATGACCCCGCGAGCACGGGCGCGGCGAAGAAAGTGCTGCCGGGCCGTAACGCTGCTGCCCGTCGTCTATGCGCTATAATCTGCGCCCACCGCCGGAGGCTGCCATGACCACACACCTGACGCTCGACCACCGCTGTCCTCCGGAACCGTACCCGGCGAAGCGCCCGGCTCCCAGTGCCGGTCGGAGCCCGGTCGCCCGGGTCGTGCGAGCGTCCCTGGTGAGCGACCTCCTCGGCGCTTCAGTTACCTAGGGGCGGCGGCGGTGGAACTGGTTGTCTTCGACCTCGACGGAACCCTCCTCAACCGGGACTCGGCTATTTCCGGCTATACCCGGGATACGCTGCGGCTCCTGGCGCGGGCGGGCATAGCCTACACGGTGGCCACCGGGCGCACGCTTCACGGCGCCCGCGACCTCCTCGAGGGACATGGCTTCAGGCTGCCCCAGGCCTTCAAGAACGGGGTGGTGATCTACAACCCGGAACTCGGCCGCTACAGCCACCGGCACCTGCTCACCCAGGACGAGATCCGCCACGTCCTCGAGGCCTTTATCGGCCAGTCGATCACGCCGTTCCTGTTCACTATCGAGCCCGGGGAGCGCCACGCGGTGTACCACGCACCGCTGCAGACCCGTGCCGAGGAGCGGCTCGCGGACATGTTCCGCGGCGACCGGGACCTGCCCGTCCTGCCCATCAGCGAACTGCCCGCGGCGGCGGATATCGCCAATGTCAGCGCCCTGGGCCCGGAGCCGGGCATCCGCGCCGTGGTTGACGGCGTGCGCGACGAGGCGGGGCTGGTCGCCTATATGGGGACCGCCATAGAGGATCAGCGCCTGTGCTGGGTGGACATCCACCACCACGCCGGCACCAAGGGCGACGCCGTCAGCTGCCTGAAGGAGGAACTGGGGCTCGAGCGGGTGATCTGCTTCGGCGACAGCGACAACGACCTGACCATGTTCGCCACCGCGGACGAGGCCTACGCCCCCGTCAATGCCAAGCCCGAAATACTGGCGGCGGCCAGCGCCGTCATCGGTCACCACGACGAGGACGGCATCGCCCGCTTCCTGCGCGAGCGCTTCGCGCTCTGATCGCCGCCGCCGCGGGGTAGCCACGGGACGGTAATTTGCTATGCTCCGCCCTTTACCCGCCGAGTGGAGCGCCGTGCCAGCGCCCGACAGCCCCGACAGCCGGCGCGCCCTGCCACCTTGCCCCACCGCTCTCTGCGCCACGGTCCTCTGCGCCACAGTCGTCTGCGCCAGCATCCTCCTGCTGGCGGGCTGCGGCGAGGGGCCCTGGAACAATCCGCATCCACCGCCGGCCGGCGACAAGGTCACCTACTACTCGGTGATGTCCCCGGCGCCGCCGAAGCATCTCGATCCGGCAATTTCCTACGCCTCGGATGAGGGTCTGTTCCTTATGCAGATCTACGAGCCGCCCCTCGGCTACCATTTCCTCAAACGGCCCTACGAACTGGAACCCCTGGGCGTCGAGGCCATGCCCGAGGTAACCTACCTCGACACGAGCGGCGAGCCACTGCCGACGGAGCGGGCGGACCAGGCCGCCTACACGCGCTATCACCTCACGGTGCGTGCCGACGCCCGCTACCAGCCGCACCCGGCCTTTGCCCGCCGCGAAGACGGCACGCCGCGCTACATCTTTGACGAGCCGGCGGCGGGCCGGCGCTACCGCCAGATCACGGACTTCGCGCACACGGACTCGCGGCCGGTCCGCGCCGAGGACTACGCCTACGCCATCAAGCGTCTGGCCGATCCGCAGGCCGGTTCCCCGATGATCGGCTTCATGGGCCGCTACATCGTGGGCATGGCGGACCTCACGGCGGCGCTCGAAACGGCACCCCGCAAGGGCTGGCTGGACCTGCGCGCCTTTTCCCTGGCGGGCGTGGAGGTCCTCGACGAGCGCAACTTCACCATCACCATCAACGGCCGTTATCCGCAGTTCGTCTACTGGCTGGCCATGCATTTTTTCTCGCCGATACCGGCGGAGGTGGACCGCTTCTTTCACAACCCCGGCTTTGCCGAGGGCAACCTCACCCTGGACTGGTGGCCCGTGGGCTCCGGGCCGTTCATGATGGTCCGGAACGACCCCAACAGCGAGATCATCCTCGAGCGAAACCCGAACTACCACGGCGACGTCTACCCGAGCGAGGGCGCCCCCGGCGACCGGGAGAAAGGTCGCCTCGAGGACGCCGGTAAGCCCCTTCCCTTCATAGACCGTGCCGAGTTCCGCCTGGAGAAGTCCGTGCTGCCCCTGTGGACCAAGTTCCTGCAGGGCTACTACGACCGCTCCGGGGAGGTGCACGGCAATACCAACGGCGTTTTCGACCGCGCCTTCGTGGTCGGGCCGGAGGGCCTCGAGCTCGCCGACGACCTCGCCGACCACGGCATTACCCTGTCGCCGGACGTGAAACCCGGAATCTACTACTACGGCTTCAACATGCGTGACCCGGTGCTCGGGGGCTACACGGAGGACAAGCGCAAGCTGCGCCGGGCGCTGCAGATCGCTTTCGACGTCGAGGAGTACCTGAACATCTTCTACAAGGGCAACGGCATCGTTGCCCATTCGCCGATACCGCCGGGCATCCCCGGGCACGGGGAAGGCCGCGAGGGCATAAACCCCTACACCCACGACTGGGTCGATGGCGAGGCCCGACGCAAGCCCATCGAGGCCGCGCAGCGCCTCCTCGTGGAGGCCGGCTACCCCAACGGCCGCGACGCCCGCACCGGTGAGCCGCTGAAGATTTTCATCGACGTCCAGAGCCAGGCCATCTCCACAACCAGCATGAACTGGATCGATCGCGCTTTCTCGCGCATCGGCGTGCAGGTGGAGTTCCGTCCCGCCGACTGGAACCGGACCCGGGAAAAGCTGCTCACCGGCAATACGCAGATCTTCTCCTACGGCTGGCTCGCCGACTACCCGGACCCGGAGAACTTCCTGTTCCTGCTCTACAGCCCGGAGAGCCCGCTGATCTGCAACTGCGACGGCGCCAACAACGCGAACTACGAGCGGCCCGAGTACGACAGACTCTTCGAGGCCATGCGCGTCGCACCACCGGGTCCCGAGCGCGCGGCCATGGTCGAGCGCATGGTCGAGTTGTACCGGGAGGACGCCGTCTGGCTGTTCGCCTACTACCCGAAGGATGTCTACCTGAACAACGCCTGGGTGCACAACACCAAGCGCCACGGCATTTCGAAAAATACCCTGAAGTACCTGCGCATCGATCCCGACCTCCGGGAGGCGAAGCGGCGGCGCTGGAATCAGCCGGTCACCTGGCCGCTCTACGCCGGCGCCGCCCTGGTGATCGCACTGCTCCTCCCCGCCGTCATCGCCTACCGGCGGCGGCAGCGGGCGACGGCCCGCTGAAGGAGACGCCGCTATGTTTGCCTACATCATTCGGCGACTGCTCTACGCCATCCCCATTCTCATCGGCGTCAACCTGCTCACCTTCGTGCTGTTCTTCGTGGTCAACTCGCCGGACGACATGGCCGTATCGCAGCTCGGGGCAAAGTACGTGACCCCGGCGGCCATCGACAACTGGAAGGCGAAGAACGGCTACGACAAGCCGCTGTTCTACAACGGAAGCGCCGAGGGCCTGGCCGCGGTGACGGACACGATCTTCTTTGCCAAGTCGATCCGGCTCTTCGCCTTCGACTTCGGTCGCTCCGAGAGCGGCCGGGACATCAGCACGGATGTGCGCCGGCGCATGGGGCCGAGCCTTGCCGTCGCCCTGCCCACGTTCATCGTGGGCATCGGCGTGAACATCTGTGTGGCGCTCATGGTCGTGATGTTTCACGCCACGCGCCTGGACCGCGCCGCGGTGATTCTTTTCGTGGCGCTCATGTCGATCTCCTATCTGTTCTACATCATCGGGGGCCAGTACCTCGTGGCCAAAACCTGGCGCCTGGTGCCCATCAGCGGCTTCCACGTCGATGGGCAGGTGTGGAAGTTCCTGCTGCTGCCGGTACTGGTCGGGGTTGTCGCGGGTATCGGCGCCGGCGCCCGCTGGTACCGCACCCTCTTCCTTGAAGAGGCCCACCAGGACTACGTGCGCACGGCCCGTGCCAAGGGCTGCAGCGAGCTCGCGGTGCTCTTCCGGCATATCCTGCCGAACGCCCTGATCCCCATCCTCACCGGGGTCGTGGTGCTCGTGCCCATGCTGTTCATGGGCAGCCTGCTCATCGAGTCCTTCTTCGGTATCCCCGGGCTCGGCTCCTACATGCTAGACGCCATCAACTCCCAGGACTTCGCCATCGTCCGCAGCATGGTGTTCATCGGCTCCTGCCTTTACATCGTCGGGCTGATCCTCACCGACATCTCCTATACCTGGGCCGACCCCCGGGTCCGCCTTTCCTAGTGTCCGAAACCATGAAGCCCGTCATCCTCTGGTCCGACGCCATCATCTTCCTGCTGGTCGGCGCCCTCGTGCTGTTCTTCTGGCGTCTGCGCGGCGACCCGCAGGCCCGGGAGCGCTGGCGCCAGGTGTTCAGCTCGCGCCTGGGTATGGCCGCCTTTACGGTGATCCTCGCCTACGTCGGCATCGCCCTGCTGGACTCGCTGCACTTCCGGCGGGCCCTGCCGCCGCCCGGCGGTGTGAGCGGCGACGAGATCTTCTACGACAACCAGGTCACGAGCGCGCTGGACGCGCTCACCGCGGGCATGGGCGAGCGCTTCGAGCGCACCTACTCGGCCCCCTTCGCCCTGCGCTCCTTCGAAAAGCAGACCGTGAAGGACGACGACGGCAACACCGTGCGCGACTTCCCGCCGCTGCGCCATGCCGGGACGCACCTGGACGAGGCGGCCGACAAGTGGGGTGACGTGGCCCGGCGCAGCGCGCCCGCCCTCGCCTGGGGGCTGGCCCTGGCAGCCCTGCTGATCCTGCCGCAGTGGTGGCTATGCCGGCGCAGCCCTCTGCCGTGGGCCAGCTCCTGGTGGGTGCAGGGGGTCCTCGTCTGCAGTGCGCTGTGGCTGGTCAGCATCAGCCGCCATTACCACGTCCTCGGCACGGACCTCGGCGGCACCGACGTGCTCTATCAATCCCTGAAGGGCGTGCGCACCGGGGTGCTTATCGGTGCGCTGTCCACGCTGGTCATGCTCCCCATCGCGGTGAGCCTCGGGGTCTGCGCCGGCTATTTCAAGGGCTGGGTGGACGACCTCGTGCAATACCTGTACACGACCCTGAGCTCCATTCCCGGAATCCTGCTGATCGCCGCCGCAGTGCTGCTTTTTCAGGTCTATATCGACCTGCACCCGGACGCCTTCGCCACCGGGCTGGAGAAGGCGGACGCCAAGTTTCTCGCCCTCTGCTTCATCCTCGGGGTCACCAGCTGGTCCACCCTGTGTCGGCTGATCCGCGCCGAGACGCTGAAGATCAGCCAGCTCGGCTACGTGCAGGCGGCCCACGCCTTCGGGGTCAGCCACGGGCGCATTCTGCTCCGGCACATCCTGCCCAACACCCTGCATATCATCCTCATTACCTTCGTCCTCGACTTCAGCGCTCTCGTGCTCGCCGAGGCGGTGCTCTCCTATATCGGCGTCGGCGTGGACCCGAGCATGGGCAGCTGGGGCAACATGATCAACGGCGCGCGCTCGGAGCTGTCCCGGGAGCCGGCAATCTGGTGGACGCTGAGCGGTGCCTTCATGTTCATGTTCCTGCTCGTGCTCTCGGCGAATCTTTTCGCCGACCTCGTGCGCGACGCCTTTGACCCGCGCACGCGGCTCGGACCGTCCGCCGCATGAACAGGCAGACAGACACGCTGACCCTGGAGGGGCTGAGCGTCGAGCTGGCGGATACGGCAGAGGCGCTGGTCGAGGATGTCGCCATCCAGCTGCGCGCCGGCGAGATTTTCGCCCTGGTCGGCGAGTCCGGCAGCGGCAAGTCGATCACCTCCCTCGCCGCCCTGCGCCTGCTCCCGGACGCCCTGCGCGTGGCCGGCGGACGCGCTCTCCTCGGCGACACGGATCTGTTCGCCCTGCCGGAGGCGCGCATGCGGGTCGTGCGCGGCCGCCGCCTGGCCATGATCTTCCAGAACCCCATGAGCGCCCTGAACCCGGTGCAGACGGTGTTCCGGCAGGTCGCGGAAACGCTGCGCCTGCACACCCGGCTGCGCGGGGCGGCGCTCCGCGACCGCGTGGCCTCGCTGCTCGAGGAAGTGGGCATCCCGGAGCCGCGGCAGCGTATCGGGTTCTACCCGCACCAGCTGTCCGGCGGCCAGCAGCAGCGCATTATGATCGCCATGGCGCTGGCCTGTGAGCCCGAGGTCCTCATTGCCGACGAACCCACCACGGCGCTGGATGTCACGATCCAGAAGCAGGTGCTCGAGCTGATCCGCGAGCTGGCACGGTCCCGACGTCTGGCGGTGCTGCTCATCACCCACGACATGGGCGTGGTCAGGCACACCGCGGACCGCGTGGGGGTCATGTACCGCGGCCGCATCATCGAAGAGGCGACCGTGACGGCTTTCTTCGCGGCCCCAAAGGAAGCCTACAGCCGGCGCCTCATCGATGCCCTGCCGCGGCAGGACCGGTTCCTGGCGCCGGTGCAGGCACCCCCGCTCCTCGAGGTGGAGGACGTCTGCGTCCACTTCCCCGTGCGCGGCGGCCTCCTCCGCCGGGTCGTGGACCAGACGCGGGCCGTGGACGGCGTATCCCTGACCCTGTCCCGTTCGGAGACCTTTGCCCTCGTCGGCGAGTCCGGCAGCGGCAAGTCCACGCTGGGGCGGGCCATCCTCGGCCTGGAAGCTACGAGCGGCGGGCGCATCCACTTCGACGGCACCCGCATCGACACCCTGGACCGACGCGCGCGGCAGGCCTTCCGGCGGCGGATCCAGGTGATCTTCCAGAACCCCTATAGCTCCATGAACCCGCGCATGGCCGTCGGTGAGATCATCGCCGAGGGCATGCTCAGCCTCGGGATCGACGACGCGGCCGCGAGCCGTGAGAAGAAGGTCGCAGCCCTCCTCGAGCGCGTTCGGCTCCCGCCGGACTGCGCCCGGCGCTATCCGCACGAGCTCTCCGGCGGCCAGCTGCAGCGGGTCGCCATCGCTCGCGCCCTCGCGGTGGCGCCGGAACTCATCATCTGCGACGAGCCGACCAGTGCCCTCGATGTGTCCATCCGCGCCGACGTCCTCGCACTGCTGGCCGAGCTGCAGCGAGAGGAGAACGTCGCCCTGCTTTTCATCACCCACGACCTGTCGATCGTGCCCGGGCTGGCGCACCGGGCAGGGGTCATGCGCCACGGCAAGCTTGTCGAGGTAGGCCCCACGGAGCGGCTCCTCACCGCACCGAAGCATGCCTACACAGAGGCGCTGCTTGCGGCAGTACCCCGCCTCGGGACTGGAGACGGTCTCCCGATTGACACACTTTCGTCACAAAACTAGTGTTTCCTGAGTGCCGTTCGATTACCCGGAGCTTTTATGCAATACAGAACGGGATCTGCAGCGGCACTGCTCCTGGCATGGACGGCGACCACCGCTGTCGCACAGGGCACCCTCGAGCGTATCGAGGACGAGGGCCTGGCACGCAATGAGGAGCGGCGCGAGACGCAGGCCCGGGTGGACACGCTGAACGCGGAGAACCGCCAGCTCCTGGAGGACTATCGCGGGGAGCTTCGCATCGTCCGCGGCCTCGAGGACTACGTGGCCATGCTCGACCAGCAGCTCACGGCCCAGGGCGGGGAAATCGCCACCCTGGAGCAATCGATCGGCGATGTGGCCGTGATCGAGCGGCAGATCCTGCCGCTGTTGGCGCGCATGATCGACAGCCTGGAGACCTTCATCAGCCTCGATGTGCCCTTTCTTCTCGAGGAGCGGGAAACCCGGGTCGCCCGGCTCCGGGCCCTGCTCGCGCGCTCCGACGTGACCGCAGCGGAAAAGGCCCGGCGGGTGTTCGAGGCCTACCAGATCGAGAGCGACTTCGGCCGCACCATCGAAGCCTACAAGGCCAAGCTAGACCCCGGTGGCGGCACCGTCGACGCGGACATGCTGCGCGTCGGGCGCGTTGGACTCTACTACCGCACCATCGGTGATGCCCGCATCGGCTACTGGAACCACGAGCGCGGGCAGTGGCAGCCGCTGCCGGACACCCCCTACCGCCGGCTGGTGCAACAGGGCCTGCGCGTGGCGCGCAAGGAAATCGCCCCGGAGCTTGTCAGCATTCCCCTCGTGCCGAGTGAGGTGGATCGCCCGTGACCCCGGTCAAGACCCCACTCAAGGCATTGCTGTTTTCCCTCCTGCTATTGAACGCCCCGGCGCTCTTCGCCCAGGACGAGGAGCCGCGATCCCTGACTCTGGACACGCTCCTCGAGGCCGTCCGGGAGGGCAGGGTCGACGACCGCGCCGAAGACCGTGATCGCCTGCAGCGTTTCCGCGCCGAGCAGAGCGAGCGCGAGCGGCTCCTGGCGGAGATCCGCGAGCGCCGTGCAGAGCTCGAGGCCCGGAGCACCGCCATGGAGACGCGGTATGAGGAAAACGACCAGACCATCGGCGAGCTCGAGGAACGCCTGCGCGAGCGCATGGGCTCTCTCAAGGAATTGTTCGGCGTACTCCAGCAGGTCGCCAGCGACGCCCAGGGCCAGTTCCACGTCTCCCTCACACGCCTGGAATACCCGGACCGCGGCGACTTCCTGGTCGATTTCGCCGGCCGCATGGGGCGAGCCAATCGCCTGCCGGCGATCGCCGAGATCGAGCGGCTGTGGTTCGAACTGCAGCGCGAGATGACCGCGTCGGGCAAGGTGGCCACGGCGCCGCACCCGGTGGTCACCGGCGCGGGTAACGAGCGCACGCTCCCGGTCACGCGGATCGGCCTGTTCAACGCCGTGGCGGCTGGCGAGTACCTGCAGTTCATACCGGAAACCGGGCGCCTGGTGGCCTACGCGCGCCAGCCGTCGCAGCGCTACACCGCCGGCCTGGCCGCCCTCGAGAGCGGTGGCGACGAGCCCGTAGCGGTCGCCGTGGACCCGACCCGGGGCCAGCTTCTCTCGATCCTCACCCAGGCGCCGAAGCTGCTGGAGCGCGTCGCCCAGGGTGGCACCATCGGCTACGCCATCATTACCCTCGGCTGCTTCGGCGTCCTGCTGGCGCTCACCCGGCTGGGGCTCCTGTGGAACGTGACACGGCTCGTGCAGCGCCAGCTCCACGACACCGACTCCCCGAGGCAGGACAATCCCGTGGGGCGGATCATCCTGGCGGCGCGGGCAGAGGATGCCCCGGACGTGGAAACGCTGGAGCTGCGCCTGGGCGAGGCGGTGCTCGCCGAAGTGCCGCGGCTGAGCCGCTTCCTGCCGCTGCTCAAGATCATCGCCGCCGTGGCGCCGCTCATGGGACTGCTCGGTACCGTGACCGGCATGATCGTGACGTTCCAGGCGATCACCCTGTTCGGCGCCGGCGACCCACGGCTCATGGCCGGCGGCATTTCCCAGGCCCTGATCACCACCGTGCTCGGGCTCTGCGTGGCCATACCGATGCTGCTGCTGCACAACCTCGTGCAGGGCCGGGCGCAGGGTCTGTCGGAGTTGCTCAAACAGCGCGCCGTTGCCCTGGTCGCGGCGCGCGCCGAAGGCCGGCGGGAAGCCGCAGCAGCATGAGCGCCCTCCTCGAGCGCTGGCTCCCCTGGCTCGCCGACCTGCTCGAACTCGGCGGACCGATACTCGGGCTGATCCTGGTCATCGCCTTCGCCATGTGGGTGCTGCTGTTCGAGCGTCTGTATTACCTGCTTGCCGAGTTTCCCCGCGACCTCGCCCGCGCCGAGAGACATTGGCGCAGCCGCCGGGAACGCAAAAGCTGGTTCGCCGAGCAGGAACGCGAGGCTCTCACCGGCGCCCTCGGTTCGCGCCTGAAGCGGAACTTCTCCCTGATCGCAACGCTGATCAAGGTCTGCCCACTGCTCGGTCTCCTCGGCACGGTCATCGGCATGCTCGAAGTCTTCGATGCCCTCGCCGCAACCGGATCCAACAACCCCCGCTCCATGGCGGCCGGCGTGTCGAAGGCCACCGTATCGACCCTGGCGGGCATGGTTGTGGCCATCATCGGCCTCCTCGCCCACAGCCTGTCCGAGCGCCGCGCAGCGGCCGTGCGCCAACGGCTGGACGCCCGCTTCACCCAGTTCGAGGACCGCGACCATGCGTGACTATTTTTCCGCCATTACCGACGACAGCGACGAGAGCGGTGTCGACATAACGCCGATGCTCGACGTGGTCTTCATCATGCTCATTTTCTTCATCGTCACCGCGACCTTCGTCAAGGAAGCGGGCATCGAGGTCGACAAGCCGGAAGCCGCGACGGCGGTGGTGCAGGAGAAAGCGAGTATCCTGGTCGCCATCGACGCCACCGACCAGGTCTGGATCAACCGCCGCCCGGTGGACCTGCGCTCGGTGCGCTCGATCATCGAACGGCTGCACGCCGAGAACCCCAGGGGTACGGTGGTCATCCAGGCCGACCGGGAATCGCGCAACGACACCCTGGTGCGCGTCATGGACGCCTCGCGCCGGGCCGGCGTCTACGACATCGCTCTCGCCGCCGATGCGGGCTGAGACTGCCAGCGCCGCTCGCGCCGGGCGGCCGCTGGCCACCCGGCTCCTGGCGCCCATGATCGCCGCCCTGCTTGCCACCGCGGTCGCCCTGCTGCTGGCATGGTTCATGTACGTCCTGACCCACAGCAGTGAACTACGCCTCGACCAGGGCGAGCGCATGCACATGCTGGATTTTGTCCGCCTGAAACGGGAGGAGAGCGCGGCCCGCAAGGACCGCCGCCCGGACCGCCCGGAGCCCCGGGAAGCCCCCGAGGTGCCGCCCATGGACGCCGGCAACAGCGCGCAGGACGGACAGGTGCTCGCGATTGCCGCGCCAACCGCGGCGCTCGATGGGCTCGACATCGGCGGCCGCGGCCTGGGCCTTGGCGGCGACGGCGAGTATCTGCCTATCGTCAAGGTAGCCCCGGCCTACCCGCGCCGTGCGCTGGAGCGGGGCATCACCGGTCGGTGCCTGGTGAGCTACACCGTGACCACCAGCGGCACCGTGCGCGATGTCGCGGTCGTCGAGGACTACTGTGAGGACCCTCTGTTCCGCCGCCCCTCGGTCGAGGCGGCCCGGCGCTTCAAGTACAAGCCGCGGGTGATCGACGGCACCCCGGTGGAGGTCACGGAGGTGTACAACATGTTCCACTTTGAAAAACAGCCACAGCCATCGGGAGGTGGGTGATGCACCGGCTCCTCGGGGCCCTCGGCCTTCTGCTCCTGCTCGCCGGGCCCGCCAGTGGCGCCGGCGAGGCGGTGGTTGGCATGAGCGAGCGGGTTTTCGAAGCGCTCAATGAGGCGCAGAGCGCCCTCGATGCCGGTGACAATGCCGCCGCCGAGGCGCTCCTCCTGGAACTGCTCGAGCGGCGCAAGCTCTCCAGCTACGAGACGGCGCACACGCTCAACATCCTCGGCTACGGCCGCTATGAGGCCGACGATATCTCCGGCGCGCGGCAATACTACGAGCGCGCCCTGGCGCTGCCGAAACTGCCCGGGTCCCTGCAGGCGACGCTGCTGGTCACCCTTGGCCAGGTCAGCCTGGTGCAGGAAGACCACCCGGGCGCCGAGGGCTACCTGCGCCGCCTCCTCGCGCTCCCGGACCAGGACCTGCCCAGGCATCGCGTACTCCTCGCCGCCGCCCTGATCGGCCAGGAACGCTTCGACGATGCCCTCGGCCCGCTGCAGAGCGCCATTGCCGAAACAACTGGCGCCGACGGCGCGCCGCCGCCGGAGCAATGGCTGTCCATGCTGGCCTCCGTGCACTTCGAGCGCGAGGACTACCCGGCCATGCGCGACGCTATGGTCCGGCTCGCGACGCTCTATCCCCGGGAGCAATACCTCCTCAATCTCGCCGCCCTGCACGGCCAGCTCGGCGACAGCGGCCGGCAGCTGGCGCTGGTTGAGGCGCTGCGCGACGACGACCGCCTGAGCCAGGAAACGCGCCTGCTGATGCTCGCCAACCTGTTCCTCGCCGAGGACCTGCCCTGGGAGGCGGCGCGGCTTCTGGCAAGCGCCCTGGACGACGGTCGGGTCGAGCCGAAGCAGCGCCACCTCGAGACGCTCTCCCAGGCCTGGTACCTCGCCGCGGAGACAGAGCGTGCCATTGAGCCCCTGGCCCGCGCCGCAGCCCTGGCCGAGGACGGCGAGCTCTATCTGCGGCTGGCCCGGCTGCATATGGATGCGAACGACTGGACCGCTGCCCGGGAGGCGGCGGGACGCGCCCTGGAGCGCGGGGGACTGCGCGACGAGGGCCAGGCCTGGCTGCTGCGGGGCATGGCTGCCGCCCGTCTGGAGGCCTACGCCGACGCCCGCCGCTTTTTCACGAAAGCCAGCGGCTTCGAGAACGCCGCGCGCTACGCGGCGCAATGGCTGGCGTACATCGACAGCGAGGCCGAGGCCGCCAGCCGGCGGACACAGCTCGGCAGCTAGCGCTTTTGCGCCGGAGCCGGCGCGGGCGGATAATGCGGCCATGTTCGATCTCCTGACCCGCCAGCTCTTCGCCACGCCGCCGAGCGAGACCCTCTACCACTACACCTCCCTCACGGGCGTCCTCGGTATCGTCGGCAGCGCGGAACTCCGGGCCAGCGACATCCGCTACATGAACGACTCGACGGAGCTGCGCCACACCCTGGACCTCCTGGGCCGCCAGATCACACGCCGCATCCTTGCCGGCGCCGACAACCCGGCGCTGCTCAACGCCTTCCTCGACTGGCTGTCGCACCGGGTCGTGAGCGGGCCCATGCTCTTCGGTGCCTCCTTCCGCGCCAACGGAAACCTGCTGAGCCAGTGGCGCGGCTACAGCCTTCACGGCAAGGGCGTGAGCCTGGGGATAGCCCCGGCGCATATCCTGGCCTGCGCCGCGGCCCAGGACTTCCAGGTCGGACGCTGCGTCTACGCGCCGAGCGAACAGGAGCGCCTCATCGGCCATATCATCGACGCCGTCGAGGCGCTCGCTGGCGGCCTGGAGACCGAGGACCGGGGCGAGGAGCCCTGGCTGCCGCTTTTTCACCGCATAGAGGGGGACCTGCTGCGCATCGCTGCGGTGCTCAAGCACCCGGCCTTCGAGGAGGAACAGGAGTGGCGCATCGTATCGCCGGTGGTTACCGGCGAGGCCAGTGGTCGGGTCGAGTTCCGCGAGGGCAGTTCGATGCTCATTCCCTACTACGCCTTCGACCTGCGCGACGCCGGGGGCCAGGTGCCGCTGGAACACTGCTACCTGGGCCCCACCGGCAACATCGACCTCTCCATGGCCTCTCTGCGCCTCTACCTCGACAGCCGGGGTGCGCAACCGCGGCGGGGCATCAGCTACTGCGACATCCCCTACCGCAAGCGCTAGTGGCGGGTCAGCGCCGCCGGGGCCAGGGAAAGAGCACCGGCGTGCGCTCCAGGTAGGCGCGGTAAGCGGGATCCTCGCCCCAGCGCTCCTTTCCGCGCTTCTCCAGCAGCGGCACCCCGCTCACCCGGGTCAACAGCAGGTACACGAAAAGCGGCGAGAGCAGCGTCAACAGCTGCCACCCCCGGAGCATCGGCAGCGCCGCCACCGCAACGCCCAGCCAGAGCACGATTTCGCCGGCGTAGTTCGGGTGCCGGGAGTAGCCCCAGAGCCCCTCGTCGATAAAGCAGCCGGTACCCGCCCGGCGACGGAAGGCGCGTTTCTGAGCGTCGGCGACCGCCTCCACTGCGAAGCCGGCGAGCCATAGCACAGCCCCGACCAGGGTAAGCAGACCCAGGTCGCCGGGCGCCGAGCTGCCGAGGGCCGCCCAGGCCGCGCCCGCCGTGAACAACACCCAGAGGCCCTGCAGCGTCCAGGTAAAAAAGAAGCGCGGAGCATGGTGCTTGATACGGTCGAAGCGGCCGTCGCCGCCATCCCGGCGAACCCGGCGGAACAGGAAGCTGCCGAGACGTAACGCCCACAGCAGCACCATGAGCGCGAGAAGCAGCCGCGCCGGTCCGCCGGGGCCGGCGAGGAAGGCAAGGAGCGTGAGCGCGATATAGGTCAGACTGCCGGTCAGGTCGTAGAACTGCTCCGTGCGTGCGAGGAAGGACGGCACGAACACGAGCCACTGGATCAGCAGCGCGCAGGCCGCACAGAGGGCGAACACGGGCACCCCGGCAACCGTGGCGCCCTGCCAGCTGCCCGCGGCGGCGAGCCCGGCGGCGAGCGCCAGGACCAGGACGAGCGCGAGCAGCAGGCGCATCAGGACTGCGGCAGGACCAGAAACTTCTGCCCCGTGGCCTGCCGGCCGTAGACGGCGAGGGACTCGAGGGAGAGTGCCTCGGCCAGGGAGACGCGCGCTGTATAGTGGCTGGCGAAGGTCGTGGTGAGCTCGTCGGCGACTCGCCGCTGCATGCGCTGCATGCGCTCGCCGCCGGCACGCTGCAGGAACCTGGGCAGCAGCCAGCCCCCCAGGCCCCAGGCAAACCCGAAGTTGCGGTTGAGCGTCGTCGGCGCAAAGTCGAGCGCCCCGTAGATGTAGACCTGCTTGTACCGATCCGAGCCGTAGCGGCTGTAGGCGTCCATCTGCTCGACAGCCACCGCTTCCATGGCACTGAGAATGGTCCCCGCGAGGCGGCCGCCACCGATGGCGTCGAAGGCCAGCGTGGCACCGGTCTCGCGCAGGGCAGCGGTGAGGTCCGGGACGAAGCTGTCGGCGCTGGAGTCGACCACATGGGCGGCCCCCAGGTCCCGCAGGAGCGCCTCCTGCTCCGGCTTGCGAACGATATTGACCAGGGACACACCGTCGGCGATGCAGATACGGTTCAGCATCTGGCCGAGGTTGGACGCGGCCGCGGTATGCACCAGGGCCTTGTGCCCTTCCATGGCCATGGTCTCGACCATGCCGAGGGCGGTCATCGGGTTGACGAAGCAGGACGCGCCCTCCTCCGCCGTCGTGCCCTCGTGCAGGGGCAGGCACTGCGCCGCCTTCACGCAGCGATACTGGCTGTACAGCTCACCGCCGAAGACGCCGACGGTGCGGCCGAGGAGCGCCCGGGCCGCGGCGTCGTCACCGGCGTCGACCACAGTGCCCGCACCCTCGTTTCCCACCGGCAGGGCCTGCCCCACGCGACCGGCCATCATACGCATGGCGCTGTCCGGGACGTCCGCCTCGATCACCGGGCGCTGCGGGGTGCCGGTGGACCGCGCCGTGGTCATGTCGGCGGTGCCGAAGAGCAGGCCGAGGTCCGAGGGGTTGATGGGCGCCGCTTCCACGCGCACCAGCACTTCGTCCGGCCCGGGCGTCGGCACCGGTACGTCGGCGAGGCGCACCTCGAGCACCCGATCCTCGCGCAGGAGGGACTGGATCTGCAGGGCGGTGTCGCTCATGGTGCTACCTCTCGTTAAGGGAGACAAAGGAGAACAGTGGCCGGACTGTAGCGGAACTCGCTCCTGCCGTGAAGCGCTCCTGTGCGCCGGGGCGGGCCTCGCTATACTGCAGCCGGAGACCGCAAGGAACGCAGGCGATGCTGCCGCACCGGATACTCGCTGCCGATAACGATCCCCTCGCCGGGGCCGATGCCCGCCGTCGCCATATCGAGCGCGCGCTGGCCGCGCGGCCCGTTGGCGGCTGGGAACTGGCGCTGGCCTACCGCTTCATCGAACGCTGGTTCGCCCCCGTGGTGGTCGGCGCCGATCGGCTGCCGGATGATCCCTGCCTGTTTGTGGGCAACCACGGCCTCTTCGCCGTCGACGGGCTGGTCGTACTGCCGCTCATGCTGCACGACTACGGCCGCTTTCTCCGTCCCATGGGCGACAAGTTTCTGTTCACGGAGCCGCGTCTCGCCGAGCTCCTGCTCAGCGGCGGCGCCACCATGGGTCACCCGGCGGTCTGCAGCGCTCTTATGGCGGCGCGCCAGGATATCCTGGTGTTTCCCGGGGGCGCCCACGAGGCCGTGAAAAGCGCGGCCGACAAGTACAGCCTGCAGTGGAAGGACCGCCTCGGCTTCGTGCGCCTCGCGGCGCAACACGGCTACCGCATCGTGCCCTTCGGACTCGTGGGGCCGGACGACTTCTACCAGCACCTCGTGGAGGGCGAGACCCTGTTCGACAGCCCGCCGGCGCGCTGGCTCATGGCGCGGGGACTGCTGCCGCAGGACCTGCGCCGGGACCTCGTACCGCCGCTGGCCCGGGGCAGCCTCGGCACGCTGCTGCCGCGGCCACAGCGCTGCTACCTCGGCTTCGGCGAGGCGCTGGATCTCTCGCCGCTACGCGGCAAGCGCCTCGGCAGGGCGCGGCTGGCGGCGCTGCGCGACGAGGTGGCCGAGGGCATCGAGGTTCAGCTCGAGGGTCTCCTCGCGGCCCGGGACCAGGACCGCGGCCGGGCCGGTTTCCTGCGCCGCCTGCTCAGCCTGTAGTGGAACCTCCGGTTTACTCCGCCAGCGCGCGGGCCAGTCTATCCGGGTGTCGCCAGTAGCCGCCGAGGACCCGCCAGCCATAGAGCACGGCATTCGCGATCAGCGTGGCGACGAAGCCCCACCAGCTCAGCAGCGGGCTCACCGCGAGACCCAGAATCAGCCAGAACTGCAGCAGCAGCATGGCGACGTGGATCGCGATTGATGTGCCCATCATCCAGCGCGTATCCCCGGCCCCGCGGAGCGTGCCGCTGCAGACGAGGATCACCGCATCAGCCATAACGTAGCACGCCATGCCCACCATCATCGGCTGGCCGATGGCGAGGATCGGCGCGAAGTCCGCTCCGGGTGTCGCGAAGACGTTGAGCAGCGGCACCCGGAACACCAGAAAGCAGACGGCCAGGATCCCGGAGTAGCCGAGGCCGATGATGAGCCCGGCGGTAATGACCTGCGTCGCCCGGGACAGGTCCCCGGCCCCCACGTAGCGGCCGATGAGGCTCATGACAGCAATGTTCAGGCCCATGAGCGGGACGAAGGACAGCAT
The DNA here is from genome assembly GCA_964346365.1 of uncultured Alteromonadaceae bacterium. GTDB lineage: Bacteria > Pseudomonadota > Gammaproteobacteria > Pseudomonadales > Halieaceae > Pseudohaliea. Next base: position 5,526 of record CAYFVG010000003.1, on the reverse strand, counting down.
GTCCCAGTTGAAGACGATGGCCATGGCTGCGCCTTCGGCCACCCCGTAGGACTGAAACAGCAGCAGGAACAGGTTGAAGGTGCCGATACCGATAAAGACCTCGGCGCCCGACGGGAAGCCCAGGCGGAGAAAGCGGCGGAGAATACCGGCGTCGAAGCGGAAGGACTCGCGTACCCGGAAGCGCGCCGCGTGCACGGGGTTGAAGTAGAACAGCGCATAGAGGCCGATGGTAAAGGCCGCCGCGACCACCGTGCCGAGGGCGGCGCCGGCGATGCCGAGGGCGGGCAGGCCCAGCTTGCCGAAGATGAGCAGATAGGACAGCGGCACGTTGAGACAGACACCGGTCACGTCGCAGATCATGACCACCCGCGTGCGACCGATGCCCGAAAAATAGGATGCCAGCGCGTTTTTCAGCAGGAACAGGAACGCGCCGCCCAGCAGGGTCAGGAAATAGCGCTTCTCCAGCGCGGCCAGGGCCGGCTCATGGCCCATCCACAGAAACAGATCGCTGAGAAAGAGGGCCGCAAACAGGATCACCGGCTGGCATGCCAGGGCGATGAGGGCCCCCTGGGTCACCACCCGCGGGCAGCGTTCCAGGCGGCGCTGGCCGTAGTACTGGGCGACGAGCGCATTGCCGTAGGACAGGATGCCGTTGAAAAAACAGATTGCGAGGAAGAAGGTAACCCCACCGCCGAGGGAGGCCGCAACGTGGGTCGCATCGATGCGCGAGAGGAAAAAACGGTCCGCGAACATCATCAGGGCAAAAGCACCCTGGGACACCACCATCGGCAGCGCCAGGCGAAACAGCTCCCTGAGGGTCGTGAACGAGAACACGCGGCTCTCCCGGGGTTGGGCGGGCCGCGTATTCTACGCCGTCACGGCGCCGGCGCCAGCGCCGCGCGACGGCCGGCGGATCAGTTGCGGGCTACGCCCAGCGTCTCGAGGCGGGCAATCATATCCTCCGCCGAGGTGCTCGGCCGCACGGCGCGGTCGATGTGGGCAATCCTGCCCTCGCGGTCGATATAAAAGGTGTGCCGCTTGGCAAAGCCCATGGTGTACACGCCGTAGGCGCGGGCCACCGCTCCTTCGGGGTCGGACAGGAGCGGGAAGTCCGCCTCTGTTTCCTCGGCGAAAGCCGCATTTTTCTCCACCGGGTCCGTGCTCGCCATAAAATAGGAAACATCGAAGCGGCGCAGTTCATCGCCGGAGCGCGCCAGGGATTTGCACTCGACGGTGCAGCCGGAGGTAAAGGCGCGCGGGAACCAGGCCAGGACCACCGGCTGGTCGCCGCGGAAGTCCGCCAAGCGATAGGTCTTGCCATCGGACGCCCGAAGTTCGAAGTCCGGTGCCGGGTCGCCGACGGCAAGCTCGGCGGCTGCGCCAGCGGGACGGAAGACTGTCAGAGCGGCCAGGGCCACGGTGACCAGGATATTTCGAAAAGACATGAGCGGGTTTCCTCGTTGCAGACTCCACTACAGTGTACGACGCCCGCGTCCTGCGGATCACGGGTTCTTTACCCGCTGCCCCATTCGTTATAGCCTGTGAGCTCGGTCGGCGGGTTCTCCGCCCCGGCGTGGCGCGGTTCGAGTCGAGCGTGCCCGCAATCGACAACACAGCGAAACGCGAGAGCAGAAGCAAGGGGATACCTAGATGAACGCGAGAACCGTACTGGGCGCAATGCTGGTTACAACGCTGGCGCTGGCAGGCTGCAGCGAGGAAGACGTGGACAGCGCGACCGACAGCGCCATGGAGACTGCCGACGAGGTTGGCGAGTCCACCGAGAGCGCCATGGACAGGGCCGGTGAAGCGGCAGAGGAGACCATGGCCGAAGCCAAGGATATGGCGAGCGGCATGATGGAAAGCGCTGAGGAAAGTGCCGAAGAGGCCGGTAACGCCATGGAAGACATGGCCGAAGAGGCCGAGGACGGCGCGGAAGACGCCGTCGACGATGCCGCGGACGCCGCAAACGACGCCATGAACGGCTGAGTTTACGCACACCGGAACCGCCGCCGGGCCCTGGCCCTGCGGCGGTTTTTTTTGTCTGGCTGCCTCTTTCGGCTCCGAGCTGCATTTCGCCCCAGCATTTCCATCCCGCATTTCCATCCAGCATTTCGACCCGGCCTGCTGGCCCAACGCGTCTCTATCGGTCCCTCTCATTGATCCGTGTCAATTCAAGTTGCCACTGCAGTGTGTTAACTTTTATTGACACTCGGAGGGAGGTAAAGGTCCATGCGTATTGTTTTCGTCCACCCCAATTACCGTTCCGGCGGTGCCGAAATCGCCGGTAGCTGGCCGCCTGCCTGGGTCGCCTACCTCGCCGGGCACCTGCGCAAGGCCGGCTTCGACGATATTCACTTCATCGACGCGATGACCCACAACCTCGAGGATGAGGAGGTCGTGCGGCGTCTGGTGGAACTGCAACCCGATGTTATCGGCACCACTGCAATCACCCCGTCCATCTACATGGCCGAGCGGCTCCTGGAGCTCGCCCGGGAGCATGTACCGCAGGCGCTGCGCGTCCTCGGGGGCATCCACGCCACCTTCATGTTCAAGCAGGTGTTCTCCGAGGCGCCCTGGGTGGATGTCATCGTCCGCGGCGAGGGCGAGGAGATCTTCACCAGTCTCATGCAGGCCGTGAACCGCGGCGAGTACCTCCAGACCCGTGAACAGATCCGGGGCATAGCGTATCGCGACGGCGACGAGATCGTCGCCACACCGGCGGCACCGACCATCAAGAACCTCGATGATCTGGATCCCGACTGGTCGCTGCTGGAGTGGGACGAGTACCGCTATATCCCGCTCAACACCAAGGTCGCCATCCCCAACATGGCGCGCGGCTGCCCCTTCACCTGCTCCTTCTGCTCGCAGTGGAAGTTCTGGCGCGATTACCGCGTGCGCGACCCGATCAAAGTGGTCGACGAGATCGAGAAGCTGGTGGAGGAGCAGGGGGTGGGCTTCTTCATCCTCGCCGACGAGGAACCCACCATCAACCGCAAGAAGTTCATCCAGTTCTGCGAGGAACTCATCGCCCGGGGCCTGCCCGACAGGGTCAAGTGGGGCATCAATACCCGCGTGACCGACATCCTTCGCGACGAGGAACTCCTGCCCCTCTACCGCCGGGCGGGCCTCGTGCACGTCAGCCTCGGCACCGAGGCTGCGGCCCAGATGAAGCTCGACCAGTTCAACAAGGAGACCAGGGTCGAGGACAACCGGCGCGCCATCGAGCTCCTGCGCAACGCCGACATCTTCATCGAGGCCCAGTTCATCGTCGGCCTGGACAACGAGACCGCCGAAACGCTCGAGGAAACCTACCGCATGGCCTGGGACTGGCAGCCGGATCTCGCCAACTGGGCCATGTACACGCCCTGGCCCTTCACACCGCTGTTCCAGGAGCTGGGTGACAAGGTCGAGGTCTTCGACTTCTCGAAGTACAACTTCGTCACACCGATCATGAAGCCATTGGCCATGGACCGGGGCGAACTCCTCGACCGGGTCATGAACAATTACCGCCGTTTCTACATGAAGAAAGCCCTGTTCCACTATCCCTGGCGCGGTACCGGCTTCCGCCGGCGCTACCTCCTCGGCTGCCTCAAGGCCTTCGCCAAGGCGGGCTTCGCCCGCACCTTCTACGACCTGGGCAAGGCCGGGTACTGGGGACCCCAGTCGAAGGACAAGGTGGACTTCCACTTTGACACCACGCGCAAGATCGCCAAGGCACAGCTCGACGACTGGCAGTCCATGCAGGACCGCGCGGCCCAGGCCCGGGCCCGCAAGCAGGCCGAGCAGGCGGACGCCTACGACATGCTGGCCACGGATGCCATGGCGGCAGACAACGTGGTCAAGGTCTGCGGCGGTGGCGAGGAGCAGCTGGGCGAGGCGGAGATGGATGCGGCAGAGCGCGCCTGAGATGCCCGCCCCGCGTAGCGCCGGCGAGGCTGCTGCGGGCGCTGCGCGCATCGGCCCCAACAGCGTCCTGCAGCTCGTTCCGGTCCTCGACGCGCAGCTGGGTCCGCCGGCCCGGCAGCGCCTGCTGGCCAGCGCGGGCCTTGACGAACTCCCCGCGGACGACGACCTGATGCCCGAGGGCCCCGCTGCTCTCCTTCACCAGGAGCTGCGACGGCAGTACCCCGCCAGGGCCGGCGAACTCGCGCGGGAGGCCGGCGAACGCACCGGGGACTACATCCTCGCCCACCGCATACCCACCATCGCGCGCCAGGTGATCCGCAAAATGCCCGCCTGGCTGGCGGCACCGATTCTGGCCAGCGCCATCGAAAAGCACGCCTGGACCTTTGCCGGCTCCGGGACTTTTCGCGTGGTGTCGCGCCAGCCGCTGGTGCTGGAAATCGCGGACAACCCCGTGGTGCGCGGGGAGCATGCCGACCACCCGCTCTGCGACTGGCATGCAGCCGTGTTCCAGCGGCTCTTCAATGCACTTGTGGACCAGCATATGAAGTGCGTCGAGACCCAGTGCTGCGCCACCGGCGCCGAGAGCTGCCGCTTCACGCTCACCTGAGAACGCTCACCGGAGAAAGCTCACCCGAGACACCCTTGCATTCACCCACGGTGCCCGTATGCTCCCGGTGAAACCACGGGCGGGAGCGAGCGATGGGTAGTCACCGGGACGGCGTCTGGCCCTTCCGCTGGGATCTGCTCCTGCGCTACCGCTACCTCGAGATCATCGCGCTCTGGGAAGGCCGGCTGACCACCCGCCATCTCTGCGACACCTTCGGCATCGGCCGACAGCAGGCAAGCAAGGACATCAACAGCTACCGCCGCGAGGTGAGCAGCGGCAACCTCGAGTACGACAAGCACCTCAAGGGCTACGTCCCCTCGCCGACCTTCAGCCCGCGGGTGACCGCCGGCCTGGCGGACGAATACCTGCAGCTGGCCGCGCGCAACAACGAGCTGGCCAATGTCTTCGAATCGCTCTCCCTCGGACTCGGCAACATCGAGGTTCTGCAGGTGCCGGTTCGCGACGTGCAGGCGACGACCCTGCGCCCCATCCTGCAGGCCGCCAGGCAGCAGCGCCGTATCGACGTGGACTATGTCTCCGTCAACAACCCGGACCGGGAGGGTCGCATCATCGTTCCCCATACGCTCGTTTATACCGGGCTGCGCTGGCACGTGCGGGCCTGGTGCGAGAAGAATACCGGCTACCGGGACTTCGTCCTCAGCCGCTTCCGCGGCGAACCGGAGATGATGGACCACGCTGCGCACGGCGCCGCCGGCGACGAGGCCTGGCAGACCCGGGTGCAGCTGCGCCTGCGCCCGGATCCGCGGCTCACGTCCGCGCAGCAGGCGGTGGTCGCGACGGACTACGGCATGACCGACGGCGAGCTCGCCATCGAGACCCGCGGCAGCCTCGTACCGTACGTGCTGCAGCGACTGCAGCTGGACCCGGACCGGGAAAGCGCCGCGCCCATCGCGCAGCAGCTCGTCATCGTCGACCCCGCCGCGCTCCGGCGCTGGCTGTTCCGGGGCTTCAATCAGCGCCGTTCGGGGCATGCCACCATCGACCCCCACTTC
>CAYFVG010000002.1:0-54854 GCA_964346365.1 uncultured Alteromonadaceae bacterium | reverse complement strand
TGCACACCGGACGGTGGGCATTTCGCTGGGGAGTGGAAGCCGAGGATGGGGAGGCGATCCTCGAGGCCGGAGACTGCATCAGCATCCCGATCAACGTCTTCCGCGGCTTTGAAAACGTCGGTGACGACACGGGCTATCTGTTTGCCGTCCTCGGCGGTGACGACCCGGGCCGGGTGCTCTGGGCGCCGCAGGTATTTGACGGGGCCCGGGATCATGGTCTGGTTCTGCTGGAGAATGGTCGTCTCGTGGATACCGCGAACGGGGAGGCGGCGCCTGAGGGTGTCGGTCCCATGGCGCGCACGACGGACGCCCAGGTCGCTGCGCACCGTCGGATGACCGTCGACGAGATGCTGCAGTGCGTTGCCTCGGCAGAAGGCCAGAAGCAGCATTCGGGCTCCAGCCTGCAATCGATCAGTGAGGGTATTCAGGAGTCACCGGTCATCGGTCTTGCCGACGCGGAAGATGGCGTTGTTGCCGGACCTCTCGCCTGGGCCCACGGTTTCCAGGTGCGGCGAATCGATATCGTCCCCGGCGGCGGCAGTGACTGGCACCAGCGCAGTGAGCCCGAGGTGCTCTACGTGCACCGCGGCGAACTGACCCTGGAGGTCGCGGATGGTCTGATCAGCCTGGGCGCAGGTGATGTCTTTTCTGTTCCCGTGGGTCTGGGCAAGCGTCTGGCGAGCGTTAACGGCGGCCATTGCTACGTCGTGCGCGGGGGCGACCAACCCGCTGGTGCCGTCAGCGTGGCGTCGAACCAGGTCGCCTCCAAGAGCGCTGGATGACGCCACAGTCTCACCTGCTCACCGCCGGTGCCCTCGCTGATGCGTTGCGCCCGCGCGGGGTGCTCAGTGATGACTTCCGCGGTGCTGTGGCCCATCCAGTCAATGACGTCGCCGATGCGGATGCATTGCTCGAGGGTTTTCTGCAGCCGCTTCACCGGGCCTTGCCCGATATCCAGCGCCATCCGCTGATTGCGATTGCCAATGAAGACCCCCAGGGCAGGTGGGAGCTGGGCACCGGTTATCTGCTGGGTACCTTCCGGGAGGCGCTTTTCGGCATTCCCGCCACCGGCCGCACCGCGTTTCTGCGCTACACGGAAATGGTGCGCCTTGCGGGCGACCAGATCGCGCAATGGTTTCTGATCCCCGATTTCATTGACCTGATGGAACAGGCCAGCGTGTCGCCGCTGCGTCCATCCCTCGGCGCCGGCGGGCGGGTAATGCCGCCCATGAAGGGCGACGGCCTGTTTCCGGCCGGTGACGGGCAGGCAACGAGCGACTTGGTGATGGCGATGCTGGCCCACCTGGGCGAATACGACGGCCAGCACCTGGCGAGCATGGACCTTGCGCGCTACTGGTCCCCCGATTTTCTCTGGTACGGTCCCGGGGGCATCGGTACCACCCGGGGTATCGACGGTTTCCGGGCGCACCACCAGGGGCCTTTCCTGCGGGCGTTTCCCGACCGGGTCGTGGATTACCATGCCGCTACCGTGGCTGCGGGTGATTTCGCTGCAACCGGCGGCTGGCCGCATATGCATGCCACCCACAGCGGGCCGGGCTGGCTCGGCCTGCCGCCCACGAACGTGCACCTGGAGCTGCGCGTCATGGATATCTGGCGCAGGGATGGTGATTTGCTGCGGGAGAACTGGGTGGCCATCGATATCATTCACATGCTCCGGCAGATGGGGCTCGATGTGTTTGAACAGATGCGTTTACAAGCCCGTGCCTGCTGACGCTCCTCTCTTGACCGCGGTGGGAAACTCAGTCGTCGCGGTAGCGCCCCCTGCTTCAGATCCGGTGCCACTTCCGGGAGAGGAAAACTGACATGGAATCATTTGGCACCTTCAACTGGTCCATCCTCGGCCTCTATATTGTTGCCAATCTGGCGCTTGGCGCGTTTCTGAGTCGAAAGATCCATTCCTCCCAGGACTTCTTCCTCGGTGACCGTTCCATTCCCTGGTGGGCTATCGGTGTGTCGGTTATCAGTACCTACGTCAGTGCGCTGACTTTTCTGGGTGCGCCGGCGTGGGCCTACCGGGAGGGCCTGTCCGTCATGGCGATCCACCTTAATTACCCGCTCGTGGTGGTCGTGGTGGTGACGTTTTTCCTGCCATTCTTTTACAACAGCGGCGCGGCGTCGATCTACGACTACCAGGAGCGGCGCTTTGGCCGAGCCTCCCGCGGTGTGCTGGCGACCGTGTTCCTGCTGTCGCAGGGGGCCACTTCGGCCGTTATCCTCTACGCCACCTCCCTGGTGCTCGAGTTCATCACTGGCCTGCCGGTGCATTACTGCATTGTCATCATTACCATCGTGGCGCTGATCTACACGGCGCTCGGGGGTATTGCTGCCGTGATCTGGACCGACGTGATACAGGCGGGCATTCTTTTTACCGGTGCGGTGATTATCTTCGAATCGCTTATCACAGGTTTTGACAGCGGGCTTTCGACGGTCCTGAGTGAGGCGAGCGAAGCGGGACGCCTGCGCGCGCTCGATCCATCCCTCGACTTCAGCAAGGTCCCGACGATCTGGTCGGGTGTTATAGCCATGACGCTGTTCCACATCACCGTGTATGGCGCCAGCCAGATGATGGTGCAGCGCAGCCTCACGGCGCGCAACATCGGCGACGCGAAAAAGTCCGTGATGATGATGGGCTTCGCCGCCTTCTTTATTTATTTGCTGTTCATCCTCATGGGGGTGCTGCTCAATTCCCACTACGACGGCAAGCCCTTTGCCAATGACAACACCATCATTCTCGGGTTCGCAAACGAGCTGGCCAGACCGGGGCTTATGGGTCTGATTGCCGCTGCTATCATGGCGGCGAGTATGTCCAGTCTCGATTCGGCGTTTAATTCCATGTCGACCGTTTCGGTAGTCGATTTCTATCAACGCTACCTTCGACCCGATGCCACCGACGACCAACTGCTCAAGGCCTCGCGGGTGTTCACGCTTTTCTGGGCATTCATCATTATTGGTCCGGCGCTGCTCTTTGCGCAGCTGGAGGGATCGGTGCTCGAGATCCTGAGCAAGGTGGGCAGTTATTTTGTCGGTGCGAAACTCAGCATGTTCGGGCTGGGATTCTTTTCCCGCCATACCACGGAGCGCGGCCTGATGGTCGGTGTCGCAGCAGGCTTTATCGTCGTCTGGTACCTTGCAACCCAGACCGCGATCGCCTGGCCCTGGTTTGTGGTTATCGGTAGTGCGGTCAATTCCCTTGTCGCCATTGCTGCCTCGCTGCTGCTTGATGGCAGGCAGGCCGAGTGGCACCCCTACACGGTGGTGGGTCAGCGGAAAGAGTTCCTCGATGAGGGATTGCCGGTGCGCGAGGGCAACTGGTACCGGCTGCCCGGCCGCATCGACGGCGCGTCGAAACTGTTGCTGGTGTTTTTCGTGCTGTCGATCCTTGGGCTATACGCCTTCCAGTCAGCGTTCTGAAGCGATAACCCGCTCTGTTCAGCCGCTGGGCGTCTGCCGGTCGCACACTAAAAAACCGCGACCGGTGCCGGTTGCACCAACCGTGCACCGAAGCGATGTGGCGGCCATGCACCGCGCACCCGATTTAATTCACGCAACGCATAGGAAACCAGGTAATGAGCGGCTTTCAGGATATCAAAGGCACCGTACTCGAATACTTCCAGGCTCTGGAGCATGCGGGCGTCGACACGGTGCAGTCAGTATTGCAGCGCTACCATGCGCCGGATTACTCCTTCCTTGGGGTGCATCCCTTCAACGAGCAGTCGAGCAGCGCCGGTGCTGCGGAAGCCTTCTGGAAGCCGTTGCTGCGCTCCTTTCTCCACCTTCAGCGCCGGCAGGATGTTTTCATCGCCGGTGAGAACGAGATCGATGGCAGTCGCTGGGTGATGAGCATGGGCCATTTCATGGGACTGTTCGACCACGACTGGCTCGGCGTCCGCGCCAGTCGCAAAATCGCGATGGTGCGCTATGCCGAGTTCAACGCGGTTCGAGACGGCAAGATCACTCGCACCGGGTTGTGGGTGGACATCATCGGCTTCATGCAGCAGCAGGGTCTGAACCCGTTGCCACCGTCGACCGGGGACTATTTTGTGTACCCCGGTCCGCGGTATCACGATGGGCTGTTGCTGGAGGACGCTGCCCCCGAGGAGGGAGCGAAAACTCTCAGCCTGCTCAACATCATGGTTAACGACCTGCAGCTGCTGAACTTCAGCGGCGACGATGAGTGTGCCCCCGAGTACCTGGCGCGCACCTGGTGCGAGGACATGTCGTGGTTTGGGCCGGCCGGCATTGGCGCCACTTACACCCTCGAGCGCTACCAGGAACAGCACCAGTTCCCTTTCCGGAGGAGCCTGTCAGACAAAACCTACAACGGCCACGTGTGTCGGTTCGCCGAGGGTAAGTTCGGCTGCTTTTTTGGCTGGCCGAACCTCAGTCATCGCACAAGCGGCGGTTTTCTCGGTCTTCCGGGTGGCGGTTCTGCGGATATGCGGGTAGTGGACGTGTATCGAAGGGAAGGGGATAAGCTCATCGAGAACTGGATCTTCATCGACATTCCCTACTGGCTTCTGCAGCAGGGGCTGGATGTGATCGAGCGCACGCGAGGTATTGAAAACCCCTGACGCACTGTGCCGATCCTGTCCCGGTCAGGGCGCCAGGGCGGCGAGGCCGCGGGCTTTGTTGAACTCGCGCATCCTGCCAAGCACGTCGACACCAAGCTGTCGCCAGACGTCGAGTAAATCCACCAGCACCCAGTTTTCCCGGATTAAATCACCTTCAACCCGCCAGAAATCGAGGCTGCGCATGGTGATTTCCCGGTCCACCGGGGCAATGCCGAGCCAGCCGTCGCCGCTGATGGTCATGGACATGCCGGGCCACGCGGTGAAGCCGACATAGTTGTTGTCTGCAAACAGATGCCCGCCCGCCGGATTGCCCACCCGGTCCGGCATGCCGTTGAGAAAAGGGATCTGGTGCCAGTTCCGAAAGCCCTCCAGGCCGCGGCAGCTGCCGATCCCCGACGGGCCGTACCAGCTGCAGCGCGGGTGCCAGAAGCTATCGAGGCGCATACCGGCGACCCCCTCGCTGGCAAAGTTGCCCAGGTTGCTGCACATGTCGAAGACCAGCGCCCGGGCTTTTTCCGACAGCTGTGGGTCACGCGGCCCGTCCGTCAGGCCGTCTTCGCTGGCCGGTCCCGGCACGTGCCATTCGCGCCCCAGGCTGGGTCCCATGGGCCAGGCATCTGCCTGCAGCATGACGTGGGGGATATCCCAGATCGCCTGGACCTCGCAGACCTTGCCGTCGACCACCCGGTAGAACTCATGAAAACGCAGGGAAACAAAATGGCCGGTTGCGGGAATATCGAGCCAGGGTTTCGTGAAAGTGCCGGTGTAATAGCCACAACTACCGATCCACGCTTCGCCGTCCGGGGTGGGCCCCGCCATGACAATCGTGTCCCTGCGTTCCAGATCGGGTATCGATGACCAGAGCGGGGCGTACGCCCGCTCCCAGAAGGCGTCCGGTCCGGTCACGGTATCGAGGGGACAGCCGAGTTGCACCAGCGCGTCGTCGGTCAAGAGCGCGGCCAGCGCTGCGCGAACAGCCGTTTCGTCGAAGTTGTACTGGGCCTGCCGCAGTGTCTCGAACCGGGAGCGAAGCGTGGCGAAATAATCCACCGTCATTCGGTGGCCGGGCTCTGGGCGAGGCGCGCCCGCTCGATCTGCGTCAGTACCGCGAGCTGGTCAAAAACCAGCCATTCCTCCACAACCCTGCCATCCACCAGGCGGTACTGGCTTTCGCCGAGGATCAGCACCTCGGCACCGCTGGCCGGCCCCCAGAGGTTGCCGCCGGTGTGGGTACCCGCCACGGTCCAGCGGACGGCAATGAAATCGCCGGGTAACATCGACTCGGTGCAGGTATGATCGACGGTGATTTTGGCATCGGGCAGGGCACCGAGAAGCTGGACATAAAATTGCTCGATGCTGTCGATGCCATGGTCCGGGGGCCGTGCAGAGGCATGGAGTACCGCATCCTCAGCGTAGAGCGCTCGGCAGTCTCCGGGCAGTCGACCATTCCAGATGTTTCCCAGAACCGCGTGCACCTGCGCGGCGCTGGCAAGGCCGGCAATCGTGTCGTGAGTTTCGCGATCGGTTGACTGCACCCGCCGCCACTGCTGTTGCAGCCAGGTCGCGAAAATGCCGTCGCTGTCCAGGGGCGTGGATGCCTGCTGTTTCGCAAGCTGCCACGGGTCGCAGCCGAGCTGCTCCGCCAGTGACCAGTTGTCACGAACCAGCCATTCCTCGACGATCCGGTTTTCACGCACCACGCAGTGCGCGATGACCTGGATGGTGGCCGACTTGCCGGTGGCCGGTCCGTGCTCCGTCTCGCCGCAATGGGTCATGTGGCTGCTGATCAGGTGTGAACTGTGAAATCCCTCGGTCGGATTGCCGCTCCAGATAATGTTGTCGGCGTGCAGTGTGCGGTCGGGGAAGGCGCCAAGGGTGAGGAGCGTGTTGCGGGTTACCTGTTCCGCGCCCTCGGTGTACCCGGCAAGGGTCCAGACGGGACAGTCGTCGGAATAATAACGCTGGCACAGTCCCACCTGCTTTCCTTCCCAGATACGCAGCGTGATGCGCAGGATGTAATCGACAATGTCGGTGAATTCCGAATCGAAGCCCGGCATGTTGCCGGGGGCGCTGGTAGTGGGCGCGTTATCGGTGAGCATGGTCATTCCCGGTGTTGTTGTCGTGCCCAAAAAGCGGTGAGCGGTCGCGACGTTGATCAGCGCAGAAACCGCGAAGAAAATTGCATTCGAAGTCAGGAGGATAGTTCACTCCGTCATCCCCGTAAATACGGGCAGATTTCGAGGAAGCACCAGTTCATGGGTTGGGCGTTGGCCCCGCCTTACCGGCTGGACATGCTGGCGACCGCGGCGCTCGCAGCGTCGGGCATCCTTGCAGCGCTGAGCACCGGGATTGATCTGCTCGGGGCGGTGGGTGTCGCGCCGGTGGCCCACTAGCTACGAACACCCACGTCCGACAGGCCTAGCGATACATCACCACAAGGAAGCCTTTCAGCTGAGCACTGCCGCTGTTGCTGATGCAGTGAGCGATGTCCGCGCGGTATTGCGCTGAATCACCCGCCTCGAGATCGCGGACAGCATCGCCGGATATGACGCGAGCCGCACCCTCGGTGATGGTGAACAGCTCACGGGTGCCCTCAAAATGGGGGGCGCTTTTCAGCTCAGCGCCCGCCTGTATGGTGAGCTCATAGAACTCGACGCTTTTTTCCATGTGCAGGGGGGAGAGCGTGCGAATCCCGCACTCTCCATCGGCGCGAAAGAGATTGCCGGGATCGCTGCCGCGAATGACTTCGATGGCACTGGTCGATGCCGGGTCGTCCACCAGTTCGCCAATACTCATCTCGAAGGCCGTGGCGATCCGGTAAATGACCGCGAGCGTCGGGTTTGCCTGGCCCCGTTCGATCTGGCTGAGCATCGAGCGACTGACGCCGCAGGCCGCCGCAAACTGCTCGAGGGTGTAGTTGTTCCGTTGCCGCAGGGTCGTGACACGGTCGCAGAGCACCTTTGCGGTGGGGTCGGTCATAACTTTCGCCATTGGTAAAATCCAGTATCTGGGAAAATGTCTTGTATGTCGAACAGATTGCCTCTACGATAGTGGAAAATTTCCACCAAAGAAAGCGGAAAGCAGGCGGAAAAAGGCGGGGAGTGATGAAAGCATTGGTAAAAAAGGAAGCGCGCGAGGGCCTCTGGCTCGACGACGTGCCAGAGCCCGAGATCGGCATCAACGACGTGCTGATCAAGGTAAAGCGCACGGCCATCTGCGGCACCGACATGCACATCTTCAACTGGGACGCCTGGGCCCGGGAGACCATTCCCGTGCCGATGGTGGTGGGCCACGAATTTGTCGGAGAGATTGTCGAGGTCGGCAATAACGTCAATGATTTCCATCCCGGTCAAATCGTATCCGGGGAGGGGCACGTCGTCTGTGGTCGCTGCCGCAACTGCATGGCCGGCAGGCGCCACCTGTGTAACCAGACCTCAGGCGTCGGAGTCAATCGCCCCGGCGCCTTCGCCGAGTATCTGGCGCTGCCGATGTCCAACGTGTGGGAACACACTCCCGGCATTGATCTCGACGTGGCGGCGCTTTTCGATCCCTTTGGCAATGCCGTGCACACGGCGCTGCAGTTTGATTTGCTGGGCGAGGACGTTCTGATTACCGGCGCGGGTCCGATCGGTGTGATGGCGGCTGTGGTCTGCCGGCATGCCGGTGCGCGTCGCGTGGTGATTACCGATGTGATTGATTCCCGACTCGCCCTCGCTGCAGAGCTGGGCGCGACCCGAACGGTGAATGTCACCCGGGAAAACCTTGAAGATGTTCAGCGCGAAATGGGTATGTCGGAAGGTTTTGACGTCGGCCTGGAAATGTCGGGTAACCCGCAGGCCCTTAACAGCCTGATCGACAGCATGTGTCACGGTGGCAAGGTCTCCATGCTGGGAATCCCTGCCGAGAAGACCGCGATCGACTGGAGCAACGTGATCTTCAACATGCTGACCTTGAAAGGCATTTACGGGCGCGAAATGTACGAGACCTGGTACAAGATGTCGGTCATGATCGAGTCCGGCCTCGATATTTCGCGGGTCATCACCCATCGCATGCCCTTTACCGACTTTGAGCAGGGCTTCGCCGTCATGAAAAACGGCGAAGCGAGCAAGGTTGTACTGAACTGGGATTGAAAGGAACGATTATGTACGGGCGATTTCAGGAACACCTGGCGCGTGAGCTCAGCGAAATCGAACAGGCCGGTCTCTACAAACACGAACGGGAAATAGCCACGCCCCAGGGCACGCGCGTGGGAGTTCAGGGCAGCCGGCTCTTGAACCTGTGCGCCAATAATTATCTGGGCCTGGCGCAGCATCCCGAGGTAAGCGCTGCGGCGTCGCAGGCGCTCACAGACTGGGGTTATGGCATGGCATCGGTCCGCTTCATCTGCGGCACGCAGACCCTGCACAAGCAGCTGGAGAGCGCGCTCAGCGAATTCCTCGGTACCGAGGACACCATCCTTTATCCGTCCTGCTTCGATGCCAACGGCGGCTTGTTCGAGACGCTGCTGGGTCCGGAGGATGCCGTGATTTCCGACGAACTCAATCACGCCAGCATCATCGACGGTATTCGCCTGAGCAAGGCACAACGTTTCCGCTACGGCAACAACGACATGGCCGACCTGGAACGGCAGTTACAGGCTGCCGTAGCTGCCGGCGCGCGGTTCAGGGTCATCACCACCGACGGTGTCTTCTCCATGGACGGCTACATCGCACGGCTGGATGAAATCTGTGACCTCGCGGACAAGTACGATGCGCTGGTGCATTTCGATGATTGCCATGCCACGGGGTTCGTTGGCGCCCGGGGGCGCGGCACGCACGAATTCCACGGCTGTATGGACAGGATCGACATCACGACCGGCACCCTGGGCAAGGCGCTCGGCGGTGCTTCCGGTGGTTACACGGCCGCGAGAAAGGAAATTGTTGACCTGCTCAGGCAGCGCTCCAGGCCCTACCTGTTTTCCAACACCGTCGCTCCGCCGGTAGTTGCCGGCGCTTTAGCGGCGATAAAGCTGGTAGAAGATTCCCCCGAGCTACGGCAACGGCTCGAGCGCAACACCTGCGCGTTCAGAGAGGGCTTGCAGCGACAGGGGTTTGAACTGCTGCCCGGTGAGCACCCTATCGTGCCTGTGATGCTGCATGACGCTGCGCTCGCGGCGAAGTTCGCGGAGGCGTTACTGGACCAGGGCGTGTATGTGACCGCCTTTTCTTTCCCGGTAGTGCCAAAAGGGAAAGCCCGGATACGCACGCAGATGTCAGCGGCGCTCAGTGACGACGATATTGAATTCGCCCTGGAGGCATTCCAACTTGCGCGACGGACCTGCGAGCTTGCCTGACCGGTGTGGCGTCGACCGGCCGGCAAGTGGGTTGCTCTTTCGGCGACTCCCTGAGGAACTAGTACAATCGGCAGCGTCTGCATCACCGCCGGTTGATGTTGGCGACTCAATCGTTTTGGAAGCCTCCTAATGGAATCGCATCGTGATAATCCTGGTAATACGCATGCTGCTGGCGGAATCGGCAGCCACAGCTTGTCTCTGTTTCGCCTGTTCGGTATCGAAATCCGCCTCGACATCAGCGTGCTGGTGATTTTTTCGCTGATCGTTTTCAGCCTTGGCAGCGGAGTGCTGCCGCGCTGGCATCCAGCGTGGAGCCCGGGCCTGGTGTGGAGCACCGCTTTCGTGTCCGGGGTCGCGTTCTTCGCCTCGCTTCTGGCGCATGAGCTTTCGCATGCAGTGATGTCGCAGCACTACGGGATTCCCGTACCGCGGATCACCCTGTTTCTGTTCGGCGGCATGGCTGAGCCTGAGCGTGAGCCGGATCGTCCGAAAGTCGAGTTCGTTGTGGCCATGGTCGGGCCGCTCATGAGTTTTTTTATCGCCTTTGTCTGCATCAACCTGGCCCGCTGGCTGGTGGGCGATCCGGGGGCGCTGGACTCGCTGACTGCGGAGAATATGGAAGCGATGGGCGCGTTCGGGCCGGTGGCCACAGCGCTGCTGTGGCTCGGCATGATCAACCTGGTGATTGCCGTTTTCAACATGATTCCCGGCTTCCCCATGGACGGTGGGCGCGTGTTCCGCGCCATGATCTGGGCGGCCACGGGGGACCTGCTCAAGGCCACGCGCTGGGCCAGCAATCTTGGACGCTACTTCGGCTGGTCGCTGATGTTTCTGGGGGTCTTCAGCCTGTTCGCCGGCGGGCGGCTCGGCGGTCTGTGGTGGGTGTTGATCGGCTGGTTCATTTCCAGCCTGGCGGCAATGAGCTACCGGCAGCAGGTCGCCGAGGTTGAGCTGCATGACGTGAAAGTTGCCGATCTGATGCGGACTCACTTCGAGACGATCGAGGCCGCTGTGCCCCTATCGGAATTTGTGGATCAACACCTGTTGCGCAGCACGCAGGAGCTGTGGCCGGTGCTGGAGAGCGGCAAGCTGGCAGGTATCGTCTCGCTGCGCGGAGTCACGGAACTGCCGGCGGAGCAACGCAGTGGCAGGACGGTGGGGGATATCACCGTAGCGGCGGCCACTATGGAGGCGCTGGATGCCGGCGAGTCGGCGCGCGAAGCCATTCAAAAGCTTGGGCGAGGCGCTGACGAAGGACTGCCGGTGGTCCGCTCGGGACGTGTCGTCGGTCTCCTCAGGCACAGCGACGTGGTGAAATGGATGCGCCTGCATGCAGCCGCTGGATCCCTTTCGCCGCGCTGACCGGCTGCCATCGTAAGCGGTCAAACCAGCTTAAGTTGAATTACCTCAGGTCACGAAGTGGTCGCAGCTGCAGCTACCGGCAGTAGAGTCTGCGCAGGCGATCGACCAGGATCATGTGCGGTACGGTCAATGCGGCGAGGCCAATGAATACGACCTTGAACACGGCCTCGTCGACAGCGAGGTACTGTACCGCCTGCAGCTGCACAGCAGCCAGCACAGCGGCCGCGACGACCAGGCCGCTCAGGGACGCCGCTGTGATGAGCGAGCGGCGAAGGTGTGCGATTTGCGCAAGCGCCAGAGTGAGGTGGCGGATCGCATGGAGCGCACAAAAATAGACCATAAAATACACCAGGGGCGGCAGGAAGAAGGCCGCGGTAAACAGCACCAGCTGTTCCGTGGCGTCCCGCCCCCGGCAGCGTCGAGCCAGGATAACGCTGCCCAGCAAGGCCAGCAGAGCCACGCCGCCCAGGATCGCGAGAGCGTTCGCCGCGATGCCGGCGGCGGGTGCAGGTGCCAGGTAGGTGAAGAGTGCTGTCACTTCATTCTGGTGGAACAGTGCCGGGGCGCCAACCGTTGCCAGACCGCCAGTCCAGCGCAGGGCAAGCGCGCTGTCCTGCCAGTCGTCGGCGAAATGCCACGCGGAGTAGGCGAGGAAGGTGCATAAAGCGAGTGCAGGCACAGTCAGCCAGAGTGCGATGACGACTGCAGTGAGGCCCAGATAAAAAACTGCAAAGCGCAACCTGCCCCGCCAGCCTTTGAGCGGCCAGAGCATCTCTGCGATGGGCAGATCGAGAGCACCATGGGGGAGACCGAGGAGGGCGACGACAGGCGCCAGCAGCACGATCTGCTGGGTCTCAGAAAGCTCGATCGCGACCGATGTCACGATCGCCAGCAAAGCCGCTGTCGTGAAAAGCGTCGTCTGCCAGCGAGTCTGCTCTGTCACCCTTGCGGGACCGCGGCCCGCAGGAAGGGCAGTGGTGGCAACGACGCCATGACCGACAACCGATCGGCTGCCCGCGTCGACCCGGAGAGGAAACGCTCCAGGCGATCTTCCCGCGAGCCGCGAAACAGGCATTCGAACAGAGCAGGAGCGCGCTCGGGTGCTGTCGCCAATACGCGGAGGAAAACCCGGTCCATAAACTGTGTCATGCGACCATCCAGGCGGGTGTCCGGCGCTTCGCCGCGCTCAAGGGCGGCAACCACGCGATCCGCCTGCGCCTGAATACGTGCAAAGGCATAGCCCGTAGACGGTCGCGAGGAACCCCCGCTCAGCCCCATGCGAACAATGCCGTCGGGGGGGTTGCTGCCAAAGCCCACCTGCATGGGCAGCACCCCCCCTTCCTTGCGCAGCACCTCGACATCGCCGGGCTCAAGCAGAGCAATTTCCGTCTCCAGCCACTGGGTCAGGGTATCGCGGGCGGGAGGACTCGCGGCGAAAGTCGTTACTTCGACCAGTGCGTGATCGTGGGCAAAGGGCAGCATATAGACAAAGTTAACGCCACCGTCCTCAGACGGACGAAAAGTCATCAAATGAACAACGGCCGGGTCAAAGACGGGTCTCGATGTTCTGATTTCGCGGCCGACAAAGAACTGACCATAGCGTGGCACCTGTTTCGTCGGTCGTGTGTCCACGAGGGTCTTCGCCGAAAAAGCGCCGGCGTCGGTATCGACGTGCCACTTGCCGCTGTTCCGCCGAACCTCCTTTGCCGTGACGCCGAGGCGGATCGCGGCTGCAGGATGGTCGTCGATCGCGGCGAGGGCGCGTTGATAGAAGCTGTGAGCATTCAGCGTCTGATAGCGCAGGCGCTGAGACTGTCGCCGCGTCTCACCGCGCGGCCCGAAGACGCTCCAGGCGCGCCACTCAGCGCGCACGCAATCCTCAAAAGGGTCCGATGCCGTGCGCCAGAAGCTCCAGGTTCGATCGTTCGTGTAATGGGTCCGCGGCTCGATCACCTGAACCGAGAACCGTGTGCGCGCCAGTCGCGCAGCGAGACTTAGGCCGGCGCAGCCCCCACCGAGTATCGCGATGTCAACATCAGCCGAGCCCATGCTGCACCGCCATTACCGATGTGCTGTCACGAAGCTGCCACAAAACCATTCCGACGGACGTCATGTCGAGTGTTGTAGCGCCGGTGTCCCGATCGCGGGAATCAGCCGATCGAGCACCCTGGCCGAGGAGATAACGCCCGGCAACCCGGCGCCCGGATGTGTGCCGGCGCCGGCAACAAAGACGGCCCGCCCTTCAATGCGGTTCGAAGAACGTTGTCCATGATCTGCCTGGTCATCGCCGAGGACGCTGGGCAAACCCGCAGTGTCTGGGGACATGTTTTGACTCCGGTCGCGGCACGCCGTGCCGTTGAGATACTTAAGAAGGAGCGGGCCTACGAGAAAGGTAGTCAGGTCTCGCGGGACCGACGCAAAGGCTGGGCACTCACCGCGTAAAAAAAGCCGCTGCGCGCATGAAAGCGGCAGCGGCTGTTTCTTTCGAGCGCGCCCAAAGTGTCAGGCGGCTTATTGACTACATGCCTTCAGGCAGCGGCCTGGCTGGTCCCCACGGCGTCGTCGGACAAGCCACCGCTTTTGCGCACTGCGATCATGTAGATCAGTACACCGAACACCGACTTCGCGACGATATCGGCAATCGTATAGCCAACCTGAATAATCGTGGAGGCGGTTGCGCCCTCGATACCGACAGCACCGGCAAAGTAAACCACCGGGTAGAAGGCCCAGCTCAATACCACGACCCAGCGTGCCGTGCTTACCAGGCCGCGAGCATCCTCAGGCTGGTCGGCAATCGACTTGGACAAGCCGACAAAGAGCTCATAGACGATCCACAGGAACGGAAGCATCGAGAGAATACCCCAGAGCCAGCGCTGACCGTCGCTCGTGGCGACTTCGCCCGGGTAGCCAAGGGCAATCATAAGAGCGGCGAGTAATCCCAGGCGGGTTGCGCGGCTGACGGTTTCCCGGCGGCCAAGATTCATGACCAGGATCAGTTCAACAAGCAACAGTGGAACTGTCAGCAGCCAATCAACATACCGATAGGCATCGTTGAACGGCGTCCCGGTGACCATCAACGCACCGTCGACGAATTCGTAGGCCTCGTTCCAGCTCTCGAAGATTCGGAAGTAGTGATAGCCGGCGATAAATGTGACCAACCCCGTTATGGTCAATGCTGTTTTGTACTGCGGACTTACCTGGCTTCGACCCAGCCAGAAAAACAGCGTCGATGCAGCGAAAGTCGCAAAAGCAAACGAAAAAGCGTTGTAGATCAGGTTGTACTGTCCTGCGCTAAGAACGTCCATACGGACTTTTCCTCGTTGGTGAATTCAACTTGACTCTAGGCTGTCACCACGCCAAAACAAAGGGCGAGTCCGGTTTACATGGACAATTCTGGCTCTGAATGTCGACAAAACGTTGACAGTGAAATGACCGCCCGTCTCCATCGGACGGGACGCTGCAAACTTTGCCCGCAGATTACCGGGCCGTCATTGAAATCATGATGACCGTCGAGCAGTCTCGGCGCGAAAAAACAGCGTGACGCTGCCCGGAAGCTGTGTCAGGCCGGCGTCTCTCTTGTCCCGGTCTCGAGGCCGTGGAGGTATGCTGTGGCCTCGCGCTCGCTCACCACGTCACCGTACTTGGCATTCATGTCGAAGAGGTTGGCTTCATGCGGGGCGGGGTGCCGGTCGCCGCAGGCGTCCGCTACCACGATGGGGATGAAGCCGTACTGGCAGCTGTCGAGACAGGTTGCCCGGATGCAGCCGCTGGTGGTGACGCCGGTGATAATCAGGGTGTCGATACCGAGGGTGGTCAGCATGGGTGCCAGGGAGGTGCCGAAAAACGCGCTCGCGTACTGCTTGCTCACCACGATTTCGTCCGCCGCCGGCGCCACGCCATCGGCCCAGGCGCCCATAGGGCTGCCGGCGACAAAGTTGTGGAGCGGCATGGCCTTCTGGAAAAAGCGGCCGCCGAGGCGGCCGGCGGCATCGTACACCACGTTGGTATAGATGACCGGGATGCCCTTGCTGCGCGCCACCGCGACCAGACGCAGTGCCGCGTCGAGTTCCGGCTGCACGTCAGCGTAGAGTTCGCACTCGGGATCAAAGTAGGCGCGGACGAAGTCCACCAGGATCAGGGCGGGGCGACGGCCGAACCCGATGCGGTTGTCGTAGGCGCCCTTGTAGTTGGCCAGCAGATCGTCGGGGTTTTCTTCGCTCATTGCAGCAGCGTCCATGGGATCTCGTGTAGGTGTTGCGTAGCCACAGGCCGTTTTGGTCCCGGCCCCTGCGCCACCCGCCCGGCTCTCCTGCGTGTGCTGAACCTCACGGCGCCCAATAGACCACGGGGGCAGGTGCATCCAGAGCGAGTACGGCGCTGATGGGCAGTGTCACCGGGTCGTCGGAAGCGGCGGCCCGCTGCAGCAGCGCGCGCTTTTCATCGCCGACGATATGGATAAACAGCCGGCGCGTTGCCGCCAGGCGGTGCAGGCTCAGGGACAGGCGGGCGTGGGGCGCTGCGGGCGGGTCGACCGCGAGGCAGGGCGTGTCGCCCGGCAGCGCCAGACCGCGCGGCAGCGCCGCGCTGCCGGGGAACAGCGAGGCGAAGTGACCGTCTGTGCCCATGCCGAGCAGGACCGCGTCGAAGGTACCGAGCGCTTGCAGCCGTGCGGCGATTTCGTCAACGGCGTCGTGCGGGTGGTCACAGGACGCGAACAGCGGGACGAAGCGGGCCCGGGCCGCGGGACCGGTGAGGAGCGTTTCCCGTACGAGGCGCTCGTTGCTGTCCGCATGATCCGGCGGCACCCAGCGCTCATCGGCAAGGGTCACGGTGACCCGGGCCCAGTCGACATCGCGGCCGGCGAGGGCGCGGAAAAACCCGGCGGGTGTACTGCCGCCGGAGACCGCGAGACTCGCTTCGCCGCGCGCCGCTATTCCCGCCGCGAGCGCGCCGGCGACGTCATCGGCGAGCTGGCGATCGAGTCCCTCCCGCGTCGGGAACTTGCGCAGCGCCGCCTCAGGCATGCCAGCTTCTTCCATCCTTCTCGATGAGCAGTTCGCCCTTGGTTGGACCCCAGGAGCCGGCCTGGTAGGGCTGCAGGTCCGGCCCCACGGCCTCCCAGGCGTTGACGATCTGATCGACCCAGCGCCAGGCCTCCTCGACTTCCTCGCGGCCCACGAACAGGGACTGGTCGCCATGTAAGGCATCGAGGAGCAGGCGTTCGTAGGCGTCGGGGATGCGGTCGAGCTCCGACGACCCGAGGAAGTCGAGGTTGAGGTTCTTCGTCTCCAGGGCCATGCGGTTGCGCAGACTGTGCAGCTTCGACACCATCTGCATCTCGATGCCCTCGTTGGGCTGGAGACGGATCACCAGCCGGTTCGGTGCCTGCGCCCCGCCGTTGCTGGCGAAGATGTCGTGGGGCAGCGCCCGGTAGGTGATCACGATCTCCGTCATCTTTTCCGCCATGCGCTTGCCCGTGCGCAGGTAGAAGGGCACGCTCGCCCAGCGCCAGTTGTCGATGAAGACCTTCAGGGCGACGTAGGTTTCCGTGTCGCTCCCCTGCGCCGGGCCCGCCTCCTCCTCGAGATAACCGGGCACGGCCGTGCCGCGCAGGGAGCCCGCCGTGTACTGGCCGCGCGCCACGTGATCGCGCACGTTGCTTTCATCCACCGGTCGCAGCGCGCGGACGATTTTGACCTTCTCGTCGCGGATACTCTTGGCGGTCATGGCGTTCGGGGGCTCCATGGCGACCAGGCAGAGCAGCTGCATGAGGTGGTTCTGCACCATGTCGCGGAGCTGGCCGACGCCATCGTAGTAGGACCAGCGCCCCTCGATGCCGACCGGCTCCGCCACGGTGATCTGTACATGGTCGATACAGCTGTGGTCCCACTGCGCGTTGATGAAGCGGTTGGCGAAGCGCAACACCAGCAGGTTCTGCACCGTCTCCTTGCCCAGGTAGTGATCGACGCGGTAGATCGCGTCTTCCTCGAAGTGCCGGCCGACCACGTCGTGAACCTCGCGGCAGCTCGCCAGGTCGTGGCCGATGGGTTTCTCAAGGAGCAGGCGCCGATCGCCCTCGAGGCAGCCGGCGTCGCCGAGCTGTTCGCAGATCGGCCCGAAGAGCGCCGGCGGCGTTGCCAGGTAGAACAGCGCAGGGCGCGCCGGCGCCAGCTCGCCGGCGAGCTGGCGGTAATGGGTCGGCTCCGTGAAGTCGACGCGGTGATAGGCGAAGCGGCTGACGAAGGTCTGCCACTGATCGTCGCTCCAGCGCCGGTCGTCCACGTGGCGGCGAACCTGTGGCTTCAGCGCCTCCAGAAAGGCCTCGAGGGAAAGCGCCTGGCGGGCGAGCGCGTGGATGCGAAAGCCCGCGGGCAGCAGCCCGCAGTAGTCGAGGTGGTAGAGGGCCGGAAAAAGTTTGCGACCGGAGAGGTCACCGTTGGCGCCGAAGATCAGCAGATCGACGCCGGCCTCGCTCTGCCCCTCGCTCACGGCGCACCCCGCAGCGCGGCGACGCGCGCGCAGGCCTCGGCGGCCAGCCGGCCGATGGCGGGCCAGTCCCGGGCCGTCATGAGCGCCGGCGGCGTCAGCCAGCTGCCGCCGACGGTGATTACGTTGGGCAGCGCCAGATAGCGATCGAGGTTGTGCAGGCCGATGCCGCCGGTGGGGCAGAAGACAACGTCGGGGAAGGGGCCGGCGAAGGCCTTCAGCGCGGCGATACCCCCGGCCGCCTCGGCGGGAAAGAACTTGCAGCAGTCCAGGCCGGCGTCGAGGGCGCGCATCAGTTCGCTGGCCGTCGCCACTCCCGCCAGGAGCGGCAGGTCGCCGTCCGCGGCCGCGGCGAGGAGCGGGTCTGTCAGCCCCGGCGTCACGACGAAGGCGCTGCCGGCGCGCCGGGCGGCGTCGAACTGGGCCGGGCCGGTGACCGTGCCCGCGCCGACGACGGCCTCGGGGACCGCCTCGCGGATGGCGCTGATAGCCGGCAGCCCGGCGGCGCTGCGCAGCGTCACCTCGAGCACCGGGATGCCGCCGGCGACGAGTGCCCGCGCTAACGGCACGGCATCCGCCACCGCCTCGATGGTCAGCACGGGCACCACCGGGGCCGCACGAAGAATGGCCCGGGCATCAGTCATGGCTGGTGTCCACCGTGGCAAGCAGTTCTTCGCCGAAGATCACGCTGGCCCCGGCCTCGGGTGTGGAGACGACCTGCCGGAAGACGCGGAACAGCTCCCGGCCGACCCCGGCCTCGTTGTCCGGCGGCGGCGTCGCCGGGGTCCGCGCGGCGAGCGTCGCTGCGTCGACGTCGCAGCTGAGGACGCCCGCTTGCGCATCCACGGTGAGTGGATCGCCGTCGCGCAGGCGACCGATGGCGCCGCCGGCGGCCGCCTCGGGGGTCACGTGAATCGCCGCGGGCACCTTGCCGGAGGCGCCGGACATGCGACCGTCGGTCACCAGCGCCACGGCATGGCCCCGGTCCTGGAGCACGCCGAGGAGCGGGGTGAGCTTGTGCAGCTCCGGCATGCCGTTCGCCCGCGGTCCCTGGAAGCGCACGACGACCACGCAGTCCCGATCGAGCTCGCCGGCGTCGAAGAGATCCGCCAGCGCCTGCTGCCCGTCGACCACCACTGCAGGGGCGCTGACCCGCCGGTGCTCGGGTTTTACCGCCGACACCTTGATCATGGCGCGACCGAGGTTGCCCGTGAGCAGGCGCAGCCCGCCCTCGTCGTCGAAGGGCGCCGCGGTGCCCGCCAGGATTGCCGGATCCAGGCTCTCCCGCGCCGCGGGCCGCCAGGCGAGGGCGTCGCCCGCCAGGTAGGGCTCGTGCACGTAGTCGCTGAAATCCCGACCCCAGACCGTGCCCGCCGTTCCGTGCATCAGGCCCGCGCCGAGCAGCTCCCGGAACAGAAGCCCGGTGCCGCCGGCGGCATGGAAGTGATTGATGTCGGCCTGGCCGTTCGGATAGACCCGGGCCAGTAGCGGTACGGTTGCCGACAGGGTGCTGAAATCGTCCCAGTTGATAATCAGCCCCGCAGCGCGGCCCATGGCAACCAGATGCATCGCGTGGTTGGTGGAACCGCCGGAGGCGAGCAGCGCCACCATGGCGTTGACGAAGGAGCGCGCGTCGACGACGTCCATCAGCGGTCGCGGGTCGGCACCCTGGGCGGTCAGTCGCGCGATGAGCTCGGCGCTCTCGCGAACCAGTGCCTCGCGCAGGGGCGTTCCCGGGTTGACAAAGGATCCGCCGGGGAGCTGCAGGCCCATGGCTTCCATAAGGATCTGGTTGCTGTTGGCGGTGCCGTAGAAGGTGCAGGTGCCCGGGGCATGGTAGGAGGCTGCCTCGGCCTCCAACAGGGCGGCCCGGTCCACCTTGCCCTCGGCGAACAGCTGTCGCACCCGTGACTTCTCGGGGTTCGGCAGACCCGAGGGCATGGGCCCCGCGGGAATGAACAGCGCCGGCAGGTGACCGAAGCGCAGCACGCCGATGACCAGGCCGGGGACGATCTTGTCGCAGATGCCGAGGCAGACAATACCGTCGAACATGTGGTGAGACAGCGCAATACCCGTCGCCTGGGCGATGTTGTCGCGGCTGAACAACGACAGCTCCATACCGACCTGGCCCTGGGTGACGCCGTCACACATGGCCGGCACGCCGCCGGCTACCTGCCCCGTGCTGCCGATGGCGCGCAGGTAGCCCTTGATCTTGTCCGGGTAGTCGGCAAAGGGCTGGTGCGCCGACAGCATGTCGTTGTAGGCCGTGACGATGCCGATGTTGGCCGACTCCATAAGCCGGATGCGCGACTTGTCGGTATCGTCGCAGGCGGCGAAGCCGTGGGCCAGGTTGCCGCAGGATAGCTGTCCGCGCTGTGGCCGCAGATCGCGACTGCGCGCCATCAGGTCGAGGTAGTCGCGCCGCGGGCCGGCGCTGCGTTCTTCGATACGGGCCGTGACGTCTGCCACGGTAGCGTCGAGCTCGGCCATGTCTGTCCTCCCGCTTCGGGTCCAGTGGCGTGAGCCGAACCCCTGGAATAGTCGGGGTCACGGCGCTTCTCCTGCGAATACCCTAACGGAAAGCCGGTCGCGACTGTATCGTCAAGCCGCAAAAAACTGGCGCTGGCCGTGGCCTTGCGCGAGGCGCGGTGGGCCAAAGTTGCGCTGAAGTCGAGGAAGATTGCGCCAAAGTTGCGCGTCGGCTGCGCCACAGGTGTGCCGGCGTCGACTCTTTGTTACTGCACTCCCTCGCCGCATTCGCTATCGTTGGCCGGGGTGATCGCTGGCCGGGAGCCGTCACCGATGGATAACACGCTCGCCATTACGTCCTCCGTGCGCATACCGCTCGGGGAGATTGAGCTGTTGCCGATCCGCGCCCGGGGCGCCGGTGGCCAGCACGTCAACAAGGTGGCGACGGCGATTCATCTGCGCTTCGACAGCCAGGCCTCGTCCCTGCCGGTGCCCTGGAAGGAGGCGCTGCTGCGCAGCGAAGACCAGCGTGTCGGCAGCGACGGGGTGGTGGTGATCAAGGCGCAGCGCCACCGCAGTCAGGCCCGCAACCGGGAAGACGCCCTGCGGCGCCTGGCGGCATTGCTTCGCGCCAGCCACCGGCCGCGCAAGGCGCGCATTGCCACGCGGCCGACCCGCTCCAGTCAGCGGCGGCGGCTGGAGAAGAAAACCCGGCGAGGCCGGATCAAGGCGCGCCGGGGGCGGGTGGATCCGCGCCGCTCTGACGGGTGAGGCATGCGATGGACCCGATGGATGGGATGGACCCGATGGAGACGATGGAAGCGATAGATGCCATGGAAAGACAGGAGTGGGCCGCGCACTGTCCCTACTGCGGGGAGCCGCTGACGCTGCTCCTCGATCCCATGGAGGCGGGCGTGGACTACGTGGAGGACTGCCAGGTCTGCTGCCGGCCGATGGTTGTCAGTGTGCTGGTGGACGGCGACGGTGACCTGGCGGCGCAGGTGCGCGCGGAGGACGAGTAGTGCGGCCGCGCGTGCTGATACTGGGCGGCGGCTTTGCCGGCCTGTCCTGTGCCCTGGAACTGCCCGCGTCCCGCTTCGCCGTGACGCTGGTGGATCGCCGCGCAGACTTCGAGTTTTACCCGGCTATTCATGAGCTGGTTTCCGGCCTGAAGAAACCCGGGGAGCTGCGCCTGCCCCTGAAATTGCTGCTGGAGCGTCGCGGGCATCGCTTCCGCCGGGGCGACGTGGTGGCTATCGATGCGGCCGCCAGCGCCGTGCAGCTTGCGCGCGGTAGCCTCCCCTACGACTACCTGGTGCTCGCCCTCGGCGCCGCCGATGCGGACTTCGGCGTCAGCGGCGCCCGGGAACACGCCATGCCGTTCAAGTCCGTGGCGCAGTGCGCCGCGATCGGCCGGCGGCTGCGGGGGCTCGCCCGGGAGGAAAAGCCGGGACGCGTCACGATCATCGGTGGTGGCCTGGAGGGCGTGGAAGGCCTCGGGGAAGTCCTCCGTCGCTACGGCGACACAGCGCTGCCGGTCACGCTGGTCGAGGCCGGGCCGCGGCTCCTGCCCGGTGCGCCGGCCGCGGTTGGCCGGCATCTCGCGGCGCACTGCGAGACCGCGGGTGTCGAGCTGCTCTTTGGCGATCCCGTCGACCGCGTCACCCCGAAGACGGTCCGCCTGGCCAGTGGCCGGCGCTTGCGTTCAGCGCTGACGATATGGACCGGCGGGCCTGCCCCGCAGCCACTGCTGGCCGAGAGCGGGCTGGCGGCCCCGGGGGCCTGGCTGGCGGTCACGGAGGCCCTCCGCCATCGTGAGTACGACAACATTCTCGTTGCCGGTGATGCCGCCGAGCTGCCGCGGCCGATAGCCCGACAGGCCTACCATGCCATGGATACGGGCCGGCACTGCGCCGATGAGCTCCGGCGCGCCGCGCGTGGTCGGCGCCCGCGCGCCTTCAAGGCGGCGGAGAAACCGCAGCTTATCGCCTTCGGCGACCGGGACTGCATCCTGCTGCAGGGGCGCCACGCTCTGGCCGCACCGGGCCTGGGGCTGGGCAAGGAAGCGATCTTCCAGGCGGTGATGGCGCAGCTGGACCAGCGGCCGCTGCCGGCGCGGGCCGCTGCGCTGTTGCGCCGGGCGCCCGGCCTGGCCTCGCCGTGGGTGTGGCCGCTGCCCGGCATGAGGGAACTGCGCCGCCGGGGCCGGCTGCGCGCCCTTTGCTGATACTCTGCTGCTAGCGGCGGTCCCCGGTTGCTCAGGGCTTGAACAGCGCCGCGTCAATGATCGACCAGAGATGAAGCGCGACCGCCGGGATCCAGAAGATGAACAGGATCACCGACGCGGCCAGCGCGTAGCACCCGGAGGCGCACAGGAAAAACAGCAGCGCTGCCAGCACCCGCCCCTGGACCAGCTGGCCCAGCCCGGGAATGAAGAAACTGCAGATCGCTGCGAGGACGTTGCCGCCCGAGCCCTGTCCGGCCATGGCGTTTAAACCCTTCCTTTGATTCCAGCGGAGCAAGCTAAGCGAAACCGGTGAGCGCTGGCAAGCATCAGTGCAGACCGTTGGCAGGCGCGAGGTGTCTGCACGGGCGGCTTCCGGTAGAGTAAGCAGCGGCGCCGCGGGCGCTTATCGTGATACCAGAAGCGCAACGCAGAGGAGCTCCAGCCATGAGTCTGAAAGACAAGACGCTTTTCATCAGCGGCGCCAGCCGCGGCATCGGCCTCGCCATTGCCTGCCGGGCTGCGGCGGACGGCGCCAACGTGGTGATCGCCGCCAAGACGACGGAGCCGCACCCGAAGCTGCCCGGCACCATCTACACGGCCGCCGAGGACATCGAGGCTGCGGGCGGCCGGGCCCTGCCGGTGATCTGTGACATCCGCTTCGAGGACCAGGTGGAAGCCGCCGTCGCGCAGGCGGCGGAGCGCTTCGGCGGTATCGACATCTGCATCAACAATGCGAGCGCGATCAGCCCGACGCCGACGCTCGAGACGGCGATGAAGCGCTACGACCTGATGCACGATATCAACACGCGTGGCACCTTCCTGGTCTCCAGGCACTGTGTGCCCTATCTCAAGCAGGCGGCGAACCCGCACATCCTCAATCTCGCCCCGCCCCTGGACATGGACCCCAAGTGGTTTGCCCCGCACCTGGCCTACACCATGGCCAAGATGGGCATGAGTCTGTGCACGCTCGGCATGGCCCGGGAGTTCGCCGGCGATGGTATCGCGGTGAATTCCCTCTGGCCGCTGACAGCCATCGATACCGCAGCGGTCCGCAACGTGCTGGGCGGCGCCGAGATGGTCGGCGGCAGTCGCAAGCCGGAGATTATGTCGGATGCGGCGCACGCGATCCTGACGCGGTCATCCCGGGAATGCAGCGGTAATTTCTTTATCGACGAGGTCTTGCTGCGGGAGGAAGGCGTCACGGATTTCGCCCCCTACGCCGTGGACCCGGATGCACAGCTGTTTCGGGATTTTTTCGTGCCCGATGCGGTGGCAGAGGCGTTGCCGACGCGGACCGTCACCATGTTCTGAGGCCGGTTGCGCCGGCCGTCCGACCGGCTGCCCGGTGTTTCTCCGGGTTCAGATCATCGCTTCGATGAGATGTGGCCCGGGGGTCGCCAGGGCTTCTGCCAGCTGCGCGTCGAACTCGGCGACCGTGCTGGCGCGGGTGGCGTTCACGCCCATGCCGCGGGCGAGGGCGGTGAAATCCAGGTCCGGGTTCGACAGGTCGAGCATGGACAGCGTGCTTGCGTTGGGTTCGCCGGCGCCGACTCGCTCCAGCTCGATGTTGAGGATGGCATAGCTGCGGTTGTTGAAGAGGATGGTCACCGTATCCGTCTTTTCCCGGGCCAGGCTCCACAGTCCCTGCACGGTATACATGGCGCTGCCGTCCGCCTCGAGGTTGATGACCTTCCGCTGCGGGCAGGCGATGGCGGCGCCGAGCGTTGCCGGAATCCCCTGGCCGATGGCGCCGCCGGTGAGGGCGAGCCAGTCGTGCTTCGGCGTGCGCTCGGTCAGCAGGTAGGCGCCGAGCCCGTTGGTGGCGCCGTCGTCGACCACGATGGCGTCCTCGGGCATGTGCCGGGCCAGGAGCTGCCCGACCAGAAGGCCATCGAGAGGCCCGTCTGCCGGCACCGGCGTTTCCGCCGCCTCGACCAGCGGCGGCTCCCCGCTGGCGCCGACCGCGGCCACCAGCGCCTCGAGGGCACCGTCGATGCCGTCGCCGGCGGTCGCCAGCGTACTGACCTCGCAGTCACCGGGGGCCAGCCAGCTCTCCTTGCCCGGGTAGGCGAAGAAGCTGACCGGTGCCGCGGTGCCCACCAGCACCAGGTGCTCGGTGCCGGCGAGGGCTTCCATGGCCTGCTCGGCAAAGTAGGGCAGGCGCTCCACGGCGACGCGTCCGGCGCCGCGCTGGAGCCGCGCCGGGAACACCTGGCAGACCAGCCGGGCCCCGGTGGCGGCGGCGAGCTGCCCCAGGCGATAGAGGTTCTCCTCGCGCAGGGCGCGTCCGCCGAGAAACAAAACCGTCGGTCGGCCGCTTTTCAGTCGCTCCGCGGTTGCGGCGATCGTCTCGTCGGAGACAGACGGTGCGGCAGCTGCCGGCTGCGCGGGCGCGGGACCGTCCGCCGGGTTCCAGGCGTGGTCTGCGGGTACGACGACAGTGGCGATGCGACCGTTCTCCGCCTGCGCCTCCGCGACCGCTGCAGCGCCGGCAGCCGCGAGGTCGTCGGGAGACGCGGCCACATGCGTCCAGGCGGACGCCCAGGCCGCCAGCGCCGGCAGGTCGGAGGTCAGCGGCGCGTCGTACTGTAGATGATAGCTGGCGTGGTCGCCGACGATGTTCACCAGCGGCGACCCGGCGCGGCGGGCGTTGTGCAGGTTGGCGAGGCTGTTGGCGAAGCCCGAGCCGACGTGCAGCAGGGTGATGGCCGGCTTGTCGGCCATGCGCCCGTAGCCATCTGCCGCGCCCGAGGCCACGCCCTCGAAGAGGCAGAGTACCGGTCGCATGCTCCCCGTGTTGCCGATGGCCGAGACCAGCTGCATCTCCGAGGTGCCGGGGTTGGCGAAGCAGACGTCGACGCCGCTGGCGACGAGGGTCTCGAGAAGGGCGTCGGCTCCGTTCATGCGGGGCTGCTTGCGATGGCGCGGCGGCCGGAGAAGTTGCGGCCGGAAACGTTGCGGCCGGAGAGGTCGCAGGCACCATAAGTATTTGAGGCATTTCCCGCAAGTGGCCTAGAATGCCGCCTCCCCTCGACGAGCCAGGAGTGCCAGCGTGGCCAGTAACCGCAGGTCGAAGACCATCACCCAGGGTATCGAGCGCGCGCCCAACCGCTCCATGTTCTACGGCATGGGTTACGAGGCGAGCGACTTCGACAAGCCGATGATCGGCGTCGCCAACAGCCACTCCACGATCACCCCCTGCAATGCCGGTCTCCAGCCCCTGGCGGATGCGGCCGTCGCGGCAATCGCCGGGGCCGGTGCGAACCCACAGATGTTCGGCACGCCTACCATCAGCGACGGCATGTCCATGGGCACCGAGGGCATGAAGTACAGCCTGGTGTCGCGGGAGGTCATCGCGGACTGCATCGAGACCTGCGTCGGCGGCCAGTGGATGGACGGTGTCCTCACCATCGGCGGCTGCGACAAGAACATGCCGGGCGCGATGATGGGCATGCTGCGCGCCAACGTGCCCTCGATCTTCGTCTATGGCGGCACGATCCTTCCCGGCCGGCTCGGCGATCGGGACCTCAACATCGTCAGCGTTTTCGAGGCGGTCGGCGAGCACAGCGCCGGGCGCATCAGCGAAGAGGAGCTGATCGCCATCGAGCGCCACGCGATTCCGGGCACCGGGTCCTGTGGCGGCATGTATACGGCCAACACCATGAGCGCGGCCTTCGAGGCCCTCGGTCTGTCTCTGCCGTACTCGAGCACCATGGCCAACGTGGAGGATGAGAAAGGCGTGAGCGCTGCCGAGAGCGCGCGCGTCTTGGTCGATGCCGTGGCGGCGGACCGCAAGCCCCGCGACATCGTCACCCGCGAGGCTATCGAGAACGCCGTCGCGGTGATCATGGCCACCGGCGGCTCCACCAACGCCGTGCTGCACTTCCTCGCCATCGCCCACTGCGCCGAGGTGCCGTGGACCATCGACGACTTCGAGCGCATCCGGCGGAAGGTCCCGGTGATCTGCGACCTGAAACCCAGCGGCCGCTACCTCGCCATCGACCTGCACCGTGCGGGTGGCATACCGCAGGTCATGAAACTGCTGCTGGAGGGCGGGCTGCTGCATGGCGACTGCATGACCATCACCGGCAGGACCCTTGCCGAGACGCTGGCGGATGTCCCCGCCCAATGCCCGGCCGGCCAGGATGTGATCCGCCCCCTCGACAACCCGCTCTACAGCGAGGGTCACCTGGCCATCCTCCGCGGCAACCTGGCCGAGGAAGGCGCCGTGGCCAAGATCAGCGGCCTCAAGAACCCGGTGATGACCGGGCCCGCGCGGGTCTTCGACGACGAGCAATCGGCCCTGGATGCGATCCTCGCGGGCGGGATCGAGGCCGGGGATATCGTGGTGCTGCGCTACCTCGGCCCGCGCGGGGCGCCGGGAATGCCGGAGATGCTCGCGCCGACCAGCGCGCTCATCGGCCAGGGGCTCGGCGAAAGCGTCGGGCTGATTACCGACGGCCGCTTCTCCGGGGGCACCTGGGGCATGGTCGTCGGCCATGTGGCCCCGGAAGCCTTCGTAGGCGGCACCATCGGCCTGATCGAGGAAGGGGATCACATCGCGATTGATGCCCACCGGCTGCTGCTGCGTGTCGACGTGGATGAGGACGAGCTCGCCGCCCGCCGCGCCCGCTGGCAGCAGCCGGCGCCGCGCTACAGCCGGGGTGTGCTCGGCAAGTTCGCGCGCAACGCCTCCTCGGCCAGCTTCGGCGCCGTCCTGGATCGCTACGAGGATTGAGCCGGCGCCGGGCAGCCGCCCGGCCGCCGCGGCAGGCTGGCGTCAGGCGCTGTCTTCGGCGCGCAGGCGCTCTGCCTTGGCCAGTACCCGGTCGCGGAGGTCGTCGCGGTAGGCGTGCAGGCGTCGGCGCAGGGCGGCGTCACCGGTGGCGAGGACCTGCGCCGCCAGCAGGCCGGCGTTGGTCGCGTTGTCGATGGCCACGGTGGCGACGGGGATGCCCGCGGGCATCCCCGTCGCCACCGTGGCCATCGACAACGCGACCAACGCCGGCCTGCTGGCGGCGCAGGTCCTCGCCACCGGTGACGCCGCCCTGCGCCGACGCCTGCACGCCTACCGCGACGACCTCCGCGACCGGGTACTGGCCAAGGCAGAGCGCCTGCGCGCCGAAGACAGCGCCTGACGCCAGCCTGCCGCGGCGGCCGGGCGGCTGCCCGGCGCCGGCTCAATCCTCGTAGCGATCCAGGACGGCGCCGAAGCTGGCCGAGGAGGCGTTGCGCGCGAACTTGCCGAGCACACCCCGGCTGTAGCGCGGCGCCGGCTGCTGCCAGCGGGCGCGGCGGGCGGCGAGCTCGTCCTCATCCACGTCGACACGCAGCAGCAGCCGGTGGGCATCAATCGCGATGTGATCCCCTTCCTCGATCAGGCCGATGGTGCCGCCTACGAAGGCTTCCGGGGCCACATGGCCGACGACCATGCCCCAGGTGCCCCCGGAGAAGCGGCCGTCGGTAATCAGCCCGACGCTTTCGCCGAGCCCCTGGCCGATGAGCGCGCTGGTCGGCGCGAGCATCTCCGGCATTCCCGGCGCCCCGCGCGGGCCGAGGTAGCGCAGCACCACGATATCCCCGGCCTCGATCCCGCCCGCGAGGATCGCATCCAGGGCCGATTGCTCGTCGTCGAAGACCCGCGCGGGCCCGGTCATCACCGGGTTCTTGAGGCCGCTGATCTTGGCCACGGCGCCTTCCTCGGCCAGGTTGCCGCGGAGGATGGCCAGGTGACCCTCGCTGTAGAGCGGGTTGTCGAGGGGGCGGATCACATCCTGGCCGGCCGGGCATTGGGCGGGGACATCCGCCAGCGTCTCGGCAAGGGTCCTGCCGGTGATGGTCATGCAGTCGCCATGCAGCAGCCCGCCCTCCAGCAGCAGTTTCATGACCTGCGGTATGCCACCCGCACGGTGCAGGTCGATGGCGAGGTAGCGGCCGCTGGGTTTCAGGTCGCAGATCACCGGGACCTTCCGCCGGATGCGCTCGAAGTCGTCGATGGTCCACGGCACCTCGGCGCAGTGGGCGATGGCGAGGAAGTGCAGCACGGCGTTGGTGGAGCCGCCGGTGGCCATGATCACCGCGACGGCGTTCTCGATAGCCTCGCGGGTGACGATGTCGCGGGGCTTGCGGTCCGCCGCCACGGCATCGACCAAGACGCGCGCGCTCTCGGCAGCGCTCACGCCTTTCTCATCCTCCACGTTGGCCATGGTGCTCGAGTACGGCAGAGACAGACCGAGGGCCTCGAAGGCCGCGCTCATGGTGTTGGCCGTATACATGCCGCCACAGGACCCGGTGCCCGGAATCGCGTGGCGCTCGATGGCGATCAGCTCCTCTTCGCTGATGCGCCCGGCGCTGTGCTCGCCGACCGCCTCGAAAACGCTGACGATGTTGAGGTCCCGATCGCCGAGCCGGCCGGGAAGGATCGTGCCGCCATAGACGAAGATCGAGGGCACGTTGGCGCGCAGCATGCCCATCATCGCGCCCGGCATGTTCTTGTCGCAGCCGCCGATGGTGAGGACACCGTCCATCCACTGGCCGCCGACGCAGGTCTCGATGCAGTCCGCGATGACCTCCCGCGACACCAGGCTGTACTTCATGCCCTCGGTGCCCATGGACATGCCGTCGCTGATGGTAGGCGTGCCGAACATCTGTGGGTTCGCACCGGCCCCGGCGATTGCCGCGACGGCCGCATCCGCCAGGGGCTGGAGACCGGCATTGCAGGGGGTGATCGTGGAGTGGCTGTTGGCGACGCCGATCATCGGCTTGTCGAAGTCGCTCGCCTCGTAACCCATGCCGTAGAACATGGAGCGGTTGGGCGCGCGCTCGATACCCTGGGTGATGGTCTTCGACCTGCGGTTACTGGCCACGCTGGCACTCCTGGCTCGTCGAGGGGAGGCGGCATTCTAGGCCACTTGCGGGAAATGCCTCAAATACTTATGGTGCCTGCGACCTCTCCGGCCGCAACGTTTCCGGCCGCAACTTCTCCGGCCGCCGCGCCATCGCAAGCAGCCCCGCATGAACGGAGCCGACGCCCTTCTCGAGACCCTCGTCGCCAGCGGCGTCGACGTCTGCTTCGCCAACCCCGGCACCTCGGAGATGCAGCTGGTCTCGGCCATCGGCAACACGGGGAGCATGCGACCGGTACTCTGCCTCTTCGAGGGCGTGGCCTCGGGCGCGGCAGATGGCTACGGGCGCATGGCCGACAAGCCGGCCATCACCCTGCTGCACGTCGGCTCGGGCTTCGCCAACAGCCTCGCCAACCTGCACAACGCCCGCCGCGCCGGGTCGCCGCTGGTGAACATCGTCGGCGACCACGCCAGCTATCATCTACAGTACGACGCGCCGCTGACCTCCGACCTGCCGGCGCTGGCGGCCTGGGCGTCCGCCTGGACGCATGTGGCCGCGTCTCCCGACGACCTCGCGGCTGCCGGCGCTGCAGCGGTCGCGGAGGCGCAGGCGGAGAACGGTCGCATCGCCACTGTCGTCGTACCCGCAGACCACGCCTGGAACCCGGCGGACGGTCCCGCGCCCGCGCAGCCGGCAGCTGCCGCACCGTCTGTCTCCGACGAGACGATCGCCGCAACCGCGGAGCGACTGAAAAGCGGCCGACCGACGGTTTTGTTTCTCGGCGGACGCGCCCTGCGCGAGGAGAACCTCTATCGCCTGGGGCAGCTCGCCGCCGCCACCGGGGCCCGGCTGGTCTGCCAGGTGTTCCCGGCGCGGCTCCAGCGCGGCGCCGGACGCGTCGCCGTGGAGCGCCTGCCCTACTTTGCCGAGCAGGCCATGGAAGCCCTCGCCGGCACCGAGCACCTGGTGCTGGTGGGCACCGCGGCACCGGTCAGCTTCTTCGCCTACCCGGGCAAGGAGAGCTGGCTGGCCCCCGGTGACTGCGAGGTCAGTACGCTGGCGACCGCCGGCGACGGCATCGACGGTGCCCTCGAGGCGCTGGTGGCCGCGGTCGGCGCCAGCGGGGAGCCGCCGCTGGTCGAGGCGGCGGAAACGCCGGTGCCGGCAGACGGGCCTCTCGATGGCCTTCTGGTCGGGCAGCTCCTGGCCCGGCACATGCCCGAGGACGCCATCGTGGTCGACGACGGCGCCACCAACGGGCTCGGCGCCTACCTGCTGACCGAGCGCACGCCGAAGCACGACTGGCTCGCCCTCACCGGCGGCGCCATCGGCCAGGGGATTCCGGCAACGCTCGGCGCCGCCATCGCCTGCCCGCAGCGGAAGGTCATCAACCTCGAGGCGGACGGCAGCGCCATGTATACCGTGCAGGGACTGTGGAGCCTGGCCCGGGAAAAGACGGATACGGTGACCATCCTCTTCAACAACCGCAGCTATGCCATCCTCAACATCGAGCTGGAGCGAGTCGGCGCCGGCGAACCCAACGCAAGCACGCTGTCCATGCTCGACCTGTCGAACCCGGACCTGGATTTCACCGCCCTCGCCCGCGGCATGGGCGTGAACGCCACCCGCGCCAGCACGGTCGCCGAGTTCGACGCGCAGCTGGCAGAAGCCCTGGCGACCCCCGGGCCACATCTCATCGAAGCGATGATCTGAACCCGGAGAAACACCGGGCAGCCGGTCGGACGGCCGGCGCAACCGGCCTCAGAACATGGTGACGGTCCGCGTCGGCAACGCCTCTGCCACCGCATCGGGCACGAAAAAATCCCGAAACAGCTGTGCATCCGGGTCCACGGCGTAGGGGGCGAAATCCGTGACGCCTTCCTCCCGCAGCAAGACCTCGTCGATAAAGAAATTACCGCTGCATTCCCGGGATGACCGCGTCAGGATCGCGTGCGCCGCATCCGACATAATCTCCGGCTTGCGACTGCCGCCGACCATCTCGGCGCCGCCCAGCACGTTGCGGACCGCTGCGGTATCGATGGCTGTCAGCGGCCAGAGGGAATTCACCGCGATACCATCGCCGGCGAACTCCCGGGCCATGCCGAGCGTGCACAGACTCATGCCCATCTTGGCCATGGTGTAGGCCAGGTGCGGGGCAAACCACTTGGGGTCCATGTCCAGGGGCGGGGCGAGATTGAGGATGTGCGGGTTCGCCGCCTGCTTGAGATAGGGCACACAGTGCCTGGAGACCAGGAAGGTGCCACGCGTGTTGATATCGTGCATCAGGTCGTAGCGCTTCATCGCCGTCTCGAGCGTCGGCGTCGGGCTGATCGCGCTCGCATTGTTGATGCAGATGTCGATACCGCCGAAGCGCTCCGCCGCCTGCGCGACGGCGGCTTCCACCTGGTCCTCGAAGCGGATGTCACAGATCACCGGCAGGGCCCGGCCGCCCGCAGCCTCGATGTCCTCGGCGGCCGTGTAGATGGTGCCGGGCAGCTTCGGGTGCGGCTCCGTCGTCTTGGCGGCGATCACCACGTTGGCGCCGTCCGCCGCAGCCCGGCAGGCAATGGCGAGGCCGATGCCGCGGCTGGCGCCGCTGATGAAAAGCGTCTTGTCTTTCAGACTCATGGCTGGAGCTCCTCTGCGTTGCGCTTCTGGTATCACGATAAGCGCCCGCGGCGCCGCTGCTTACTCTACCGGAAGCCGCCCGTGCAGACACCTCGCGCCTGCCAACGGTCTGCACTGATGCTTGCCAGCGCTCACCGGTTTCGCTTAGCTTGCTCCGCTGGAATCAAAGGAAGGGTTTAAACGCCATGGCCGGACAGGGCTCGGGCGGCAACGTCCTCGCAGCGATCTGCAGTTTCTTCATTCCCGGGCTGGGCCAGCTGGTCCAGGGGCGGGTGCTGGCAGCGCTGCTGTTTTTCCTGTGCGCCTCCGGGTGCTACGCGCTGGCCGCGTCGGTGATCCTGTTCATCTTCTGGATCCCGGCGGTCGCGCTTCATCTCTGGTCGATCATTGACGCGGCGCTGTTCAAGCCCTGAGCAACCGGGGACCGCCGCTAGCAGCAGAGTATCAGCAAAGGGCGCGCAGCCGGCCCCGGCGGCGCAGTTCCCTCATGCCGGGCAGCGGCCACACCCACGGCGAGGCCAGGCCGGGCGCCCGGCGCAACAGCGCAGCGGCCCGCGCCGGCAGCGGCCGCTGGTCCAGCTGCGCCATCACCGCCTGGAAGATCGCTTCCTTGCCCAGCCCCAGGCCCGGTGCGGCCAGAGCGTGGCGCCCCTGCAGCAGGATGCAGTCCCGGTCGCCGAAGGCGATAAGCTGCGGTTTCTCCGCCGCCTTGAAGGCGCGCGGGCGCCGACCACGCGCGGCGCGCCGGAGCTCATCGGCGCAGTGCCGGCCCGTATCCATGGCATGGTAGGCCTGTCGGGCTATCGGCCGCGGCAGCTCGGCGGCATCACCGGCAACGAGAATGTTGTCGTACTCACGATGGCGGAGGGCCTCCGTGACCGCCAGCCAGGCCCCCGGGGCCGCCAGCCCGCTCTCGGCCAGCAGTGGCTGCGGGGCAGGCCCGCCGGTCCATATCGTCAGCGCTGAACGCAAGCGCCGGCCACTGGCCAGGCGGACCGTCTTCGGGGTGACGCGGTCGACGGGATCGCCAAAGAGCAGCTCGACACCCGCGGTCTCGCAGTGCGCCGCGAGATGCCGGCCAACCGCGGCCGGCGCACCGGGCAGGAGCCGCGGCCCGGCCTCGACCAGCGTGACCGGCAGCGCTGTGTCGCCGTAGCGACGGAGGACTTCCCCGAGGCCTTCCACGCCCTCCAGGCCACCACCGATGATCGTGACGCGTCCCGGCTTTTCCTCCCGGGCGAGCCCCCGCAGCCGCCGGCCGATCGCGGCGCACTGCGCCACGGACTTGAACGGCATGGCGTGTTCCCGGGCGCCGCTGACGCCGAAGTCCGCATCGGCGGCGCCGAGGGCGAGCACCAGGTAGTCGTAGGGGAGGCTACCGCGCGCAAGCTGCACGGCGCTGGCGGCCGCATCGATAGCCACCACGTCGCCCCGGCGGAAGCGATGCCCGCGACGCTCCAGCAGCAATTTCAGGGGCAGGCGCAGCTCCCCGGGTTTCTTCAGGCCGGAAACCAGCTCATGAATAGCCGGGTAAAACTCGAAGTCTGCGCGGCGATCCACCAGCGTCACGGCGAAGCGGGACGCGGGCAGTTCCAGGGCACAGGACAGGCCGGCAAAGCCGCCGCCCAGTATCAGCACGCGCGGCCGCACTACTCGTCCTCCGCGCGCACCTGCGCCGCCAGGTCACCGTCGCCGTCCACCAGCACACTGACAACCATCGGCCGGCAGCAGACCTGGCAGTCCTCCACGTAGTCCACGCCCGCCTCCATGGGATCGAGGAGCAGCGTCAGCGGCTCCCCGCAGTAGGGACAGTGCGCGGCCCACTCCTGTCTTTCCATGGCATCTATCGCTTCCATCGTCTCCATCGGGTCCATCCCATCCATCGGGTCCATCGCATGCCTCACCCGTCAGAGCGGCGCGGATCCACCCGCCCCCGGCGCGCCTTGATCCGGCCTCGCCGGGTTTTCTTCTCCAGCCGCCGCCGCTGACTGGAGCGGGTCGGCCGCGTGGCAATGCGCGCCTTGCGCGGCCGGTGGCTGGCGCGAAGCAATGCCGCCAGGCGCCGCAGGGCGTCTTCCCGGTTGCGGGCCTGACTGCGGTGGCGCTGCGCCTTGATCACCACCACCCCGTCGCTGCCGACACGCTGGTCTTCGCTGCGCAGCAGCGCCTCCTTCCAGGGCACCGGCAGGGACGAGGCCTGGCTGTCGAAGCGCAGATGAATCGCCGTCGCCACCTTGTTGACGTGCTGGCCACCGGCGCCCCGGGCGCGGATCGGCAACAGCTCAATCTCCCCGAGCGGTATGCGCACGGAGGACGTAATGGCGAGCGTGTTATCCATCGGTGACGGCTCCCGGCCAGCGATCACCCCGGCCAACGATAGCGAATGCGGCGAGGGAGTGCAGTAACAAAGAGTCGACGCCGGCACACCTGTGGCGCAGCCGACGCGCAACTTTGGCGCAATCTTCCTCGACTTCAGCGCAACTTTGGCCCACCGCGCCTCGCGCAAGGCCACGGCCAGCGCCAGTTTTTTGCGGCTTGACGATACAGTCGCGACCGGCTTTCCGTTAGGGTATTCGCAGGAGAAGCGCCGTGACCCCGACTATTCCAGGGGTTCGGCTCACGCCACTGGACCCGAAGCGGGAGGACAGACATGGCCGAGCTCGACGCTACCGTGGCAGACGTCACGGCCCGTATCGAAGAACGCAGCGCCGGCCCGCGGCGCGACTACCTCGACCTGATGGCGCGCAGTCGCGATCTGCGGCCACAGCGCGGACAGCTATCCTGCGGCAACCTGGCCCACGGCTTCGCCGCCTGCGACGATACCGACAAGTCGCGCATCCGGCTTATGGAGTCGGCCAACATCGGCATCGTCACGGCCTACAACGACATGCTGTCGGCGCACCAGCCCTTTGCCGACTACCCGGACAAGATCAAGGGCTACCTGCGCGCCATCGGCAGCACGGGGCAGGTAGCCGGCGGCGTGCCGGCCATGTGTGACGGCGTCACCCAGGGCCAGGTCGGTATGGAGCTGTCGTTGTTCAGCCGCGACAACATCGCCCAGGCGACGGGTATTGCG
This sequence comes from uncultured Alteromonadaceae bacterium, assembly GCA_964346365.1. Classification (GTDB taxonomy): domain Bacteria; phylum Pseudomonadota; class Gammaproteobacteria; order Pseudomonadales; family Halieaceae; genus Pseudohaliea. Next base: position 19,836 of record CAYFVG010000002.1, on the reverse strand, counting down.
CTGTCTCACCACATGTTCGACGGTATTGTCTGCCTCGGCATCTGCGACAAGATCGTCCCCGGCCTGGTCATCGGCGTGCTGCGCTTCGGTCACCTGCCGGCGCTGTTCATTCCCGCGGGGCCCATGCCCTCGGGTCTGCCGAACCCCGAGAAGTCACGGGTGCGACAGCTGTTCGCCGAGGGCAAGGTGGACCGGGCCGCCCTGTTGGAGGCCGAGGCAGCCTCCTACCATGCCCCGGGCACCTGCACCTTCTACGGCACCGCCAACAGCAACCAGATCCTTATGGAAGCCATGGGCCTGCAGCTCCCCGGCGGATCCTTTGTCAACCCGGGAACGCCCCTGCGCGAGGCACTGGTTCGCGAGAGCGCCGAGCTCATCGCGCGACTGACCGCCCAGGGTGCCGACCCGCGACCGCTGATGGACGTCGTCGACGCGCGCTCCTTCGTCAACGCCATGGTGGCGCTGCTCGCCTCCGGCGGTTCCACCAACCACGCGATGCATCTGGTTGCCATGGGCCGCGCTGCGGGGCTGATTATCAACTGGGACGATTTCAGCACCCTGTCGGCAACCGTACCGCTACTGGCCCGGGTCTATCCGAACGGCCAGGCCGACATCAATCACTTCCATGCCGCCGGCGGCACCGGGCTTCTGTTCCGGGAGCTGCTCGGCGCGGGCCTGATGCACGGAACGGCGGGCACGGTCTGGGGTCGGGATTTCAGCGACTACGTGCACGAGCCCTACCTGGCGGGCGACGCCCTCGCCTGGCGGCCCGCGGCGCGGGAGAGCCTGGATCCGGCAATCCTGGCGGGCACCGCGGCGCCCTTCGACGACGAGGGCGGGCTGCGCCTGCTCACGGGCAACCTCGGTCGCGCCATGATCAAGGTGTCGGCGGTAAAACCCGAGCACCGGCGGGTCAGCGCCCCTGCAGTGGTGGTCGACGGGCAGCAGGCGCTGGCGGATCTCTTCGACGCCGGCGAGCTCGATCGGGACTGCGTGGTCGTCGTGCGCTTCCAGGGACCGCGGGCGAACGGCATGCCGGAGCTGCACAAGCTCACCCCGCTCCTCGGCGTGCTCCAGGACCGGGGCCATGCCGTGGCGCTGGTGACCGACGGTCGCATGTCCGGCGCCTCCGGCAAGGTGCCCGCGGCGATTCACGTGACCCCCGAGGCGGCCGCCGGCGGCGCCATCGGTCGCCTGCGCGACGGCGATCCACTCACCGTGGATGCGCAAGCGGGCGTCCTCAGCTGCGACGTCGACGCAGCGACGCTCGCCGCGCGGACCCCGGCGACGCCGCCGCCGGACAACGAGGCCGGGGTCGGCCGGGAGCTGTTCCGCGTCTTCCGGCAGGTCGTCTCCACACCCGAGGCCGGGGCCAGCGTGATCTTCGGCGAAGAACTGCTTGCCACGGTGGACACCAGCCATGACTGATGCCCGGGCCATTCTTCGTGCGGCCCCGGTGGTGCCCGTGCTGACCATCGAGGCGGTGGCGGATGCCGTGCCGTTAGCGCGGGCACTCGTCGCCGGCGGCATCCCGGTGCTCGAGGTGACGCTGCGCAGCGCCGCCGGGCTGCCGGCTATCAGCGCCATCCGCGAGGCGGTCCCCGAGGCCGTCGTCGGCGCGGGCACGGTCACCGGCCCGGCCCAGTTCGACGCCGCCCGGCGCGCCGGCAGCGCCTTCGTCGTGACGCCGGGGCTGACAGACCCGCTCCTCGCCGCGGCCGCGGACGGCGACCTGCCGCTCCTGGCGGGAGTGGCGACGGCCAGCGAACTGATGCGCGCCCTCGACGCCGGCCTGGACTGCTGCAAGTTCTTTCCCGCCGAGGCGGCCGGGGGTATCGCCGCGCTGAAGGCCTTCGCCGGCCCCTTCCCCGACGTTGTCTTCTGCCCCACCGGCGGCATCGGCCTGCACAACCTCGATCGCTATCTGGCGCTGCCCAACGTAATCACCGTCGGCGGCAGCTGGCTGACGCCGCCGGCGCTCATGACGGCCCGGGACTGGCCCGCCATCGGCCGGCTGGCCGCCGAGGCCTGCGCGCGCGTCGCCGCGCTGCGGGGTGCGCCGTGAGCGAGGGGCAGAGCGAGGCCGGCGTCGATCTGCTGATCTTCGGCGCCAACGGTGACCTCTCCGGTCGCAAACTTTTTCCGGCCCTCTACCACCTCGACTACTGCGGGCTGCTGCCCGCGGGCTTTCGCATCCACGCGCTCGCCCGCCAGGCGCTTTCCCTCGAGGCCTTTCTGGAGGCGCTGAAGCCACAGGTTCGCCGCCACGTGGACGACCGGCGCTGGAGCGACGATCAGTGGCAGACCTTCGTCAGCCGCTTCGCCTATCACCGCGTCGACTTCACGGAGCCGACCCATTACCGCCAGCTCGCCGGCGAGCTGGCGCCGGCGCGCCCTGCGCTGTTCTACCTGGCAACGCCGCCGGCGCTCTTCGGGCCGATCTGCGAACAGCTCGGCGACGCCGGCTGCCTCGAGGGCGATCGGCGCCTGCTCCTTGAGAAACCCATCGGCCACGACCTGGCGAGCTGCCGCGAGGTTCACGACGTGGTCGGCCGGCACTTCGAGGAAGACGCGATCTACCGCGTCGATCACTACCTGGGCAAGGAGACGGTGCAGAACCTGCTGGTGTTGCGCTTCGCCAACCGCTTCATCAACGCGCAGTGGGACCACAGCTGTATCGACCATGTACAGATCACCGTGGCGGAGCCGGTCGGCATCGAGGGGCGCTGGTCCTACTACGATGGCGTCGGCCAGCTCCGCGACATGGTGCAGAACCACCTCATGCAGCTGCTCTGCCTGGTCGCCATGGAGCCCCCGAACGCCATGACCGCCAAGAGTATCCGCGACGAGAAGGTCAAAATCGTCCGCGCGCTGCGACCGGTGGATGAAAGCAACGTGCGCGATCACGTGGCGCGCGGCCAGTACACGGCGGGCTCCCTGCGCGGCACGGCCGTGCCCGGTTATCTCGAGGAGGAGGCGGGCCCGGCGCAGGGGAGCGACACGGAAACCTACGTCGCCCTGAAGGTCTTCATCGACAACTGGCGCTGGGCGAGCGTGCCCTTCTACCTGCGCACGGGCAAGCGCATGGCGGAAAAGATGACGGAGATCGTGATCACCTACCGGGCGCTGCCCCACGACATCTTCGCCAGCAACGGCGGGGCGCAGGCACCGAACCGGCTGGTGATCCGTCTCCAGCCCAACGAGGGCATCGAGATGCAGATGGTGTCGAAGCTGCACAGTCTGCGCAACCGCATGGCCCTGGAGACGAAGAACCTCAACCTCGACTTCCTCGGGTCGTCGGAGCTCGACCGCATCCCCGACGCCTACGAACGCCTGCTCCTCGATGCCTTACATGGCGACCAGTCCCTGTTCGTGGGCCGCGAGGAAGTCGAGGAGGCCTGGCGCTGGGTCGATCAGATCGTCAACGCCTGGGAGGCCGTGGGGCCGGACCTGCAGCCCTACCAGGCCGGCTCCTGGGGTCCAACCAAGGGCGAACTGCTCATCGAGAAGGATGGAAGAAGCTGGCATGCCTGAGGCGGCGCTGCGCAAGTTCCCGACGCGGGAGGGACTCGATCGCCAGCTCGCCGATGACGTCGCCGGCGCGCTCGCGGCGGGAATAGCGGCGCGCGGCGAAGCGAGTCTCGCGGTCTCCGGCGGCAGTACACCCGCCGGGTTTTTCCGCGCCCTCGCCGGCCGCGATGTCGACTGGGCCCGGGTCACCGTGACCCTTGCCGATGAGCGCTGGGTGCCGCCGGATCATGCGGACAGCAACGAGCGCCTCGTACGGGAAACGCTCCTCACCGGTCCCGCGGCCCGGGCCCGCTTCGTCCCGCTGTTCGCGTCCTGTGACCACCCGCACGACGCCGTTGACGAAATCGCCGCACGGCTGCAAGCGCTCGGTACCTTCGACGCGGTCCTGCTCGGCATGGGCACAGACGGTCACTTCGCCTCGCTGTTCCCCGGCAGCGCGGCGCTGCCGCGCGGTCTGGCGCTGCCGGGCGACACGCCCTGCCTCGCGGTCGACCCGCCCGCAGCGCCCCACGCCCGCCTGTCCCTGAGCCTGCACCGCCTGGCGGCAACGCGCCGGCTGTTTATCCATATCGTCGGCGATGAAAAGCGCGCGCTGCTGCAGCGGGCCGCCGCTTCCGACGACCCGGTGACACTGCCCATCAGCGCCGTACTCGCTCTGGATGCACCTGCCCCCGTGGTCTATTGGGCGCCGTGAGGTTCAGCACACGCAGGAGAGCCGGGCGGGTGGCGCAGGGGCCGGGACCAAAACGGCCTGTGGCTACGCAACACCTACACGAGATCCCATGGACGCTGCTGCAATGAGCGAAGAAAACCCCGACGATCTGCTGGCCAACTACAAGGGCGCCTACGACAACCGCATCGGGTTCGGCCGTCGCCCCGCCCTGATCCTGGTGGACTTCGTCCGCGCCTACTTTGATCCCGAGTGCGAACTCTACGCTGACGTGCAGCCGGAACTCGACGCGGCACTGCGTCTGGTCGCGGTGGCGCGCAGCAAGGGCATCCCGGTCATCTATACCAACGTGGTGTACGATGCCGCCGGCCGCCTCGGCGGCCGCTTTTTCCAGAAGGCCATGCCGCTCCACAACTTTGTCGCCGGCAGCCCTATGGGCGCCTGGGCCGATGGCGTGGCGCCGGCGGCGGACGAAATCGTGGTGAGCAAGCAGTACGCGAGCGCGTTTTTCGGCACCTCCCTGGCACCCATGCTGACCACCCTCGGTATCGACACCCTGATTATCACCGGCGTCACCACCAGCGGCTGCATCCGGGCAACCTGTCTCGACAGCTGCCAGTACGGCTTCATCCCCATCGTGGTAGCGGACGCCTGCGGCGACCGGCACCCCGCCCCGCATGAAGCCAACCTCTTCGACATGAATGCCAAGTACGGTGACGTGGTGAGCGAGCGCGAGGCCACAGCATACCTCCACGGCCTCGAGACCGGGACAAGAGAGACGCCGGCCTGACACAGCTTCCGGGCAGCGTCACGCTGTTTTTTCGCGCCGAGACTGCTCGACGGTCATCATGATTTCAATGACGGCCCGGTAATCTGCGGGCAAAGTTTGCAGCGTCCCGTCCGATGGAGACGGGCGGTCATTTCACTGTCAACGTTTTGTCGACATTCAGAGCCAGAATTGTCCATGTAAACCGGACTCGCCCTTTGTTTTGGCGTGGTGACAGCCTAGAGTCAAGTTGAATTCACCAACGAGGAAAAGTCCGTATGGACGTTCTTAGCGCAGGACAGTACAACCTGATCTACAACGCTTTTTCGTTTGCTTTTGCGACTTTCGCTGCATCGACGCTGTTTTTCTGGCTGGGTCGAAGCCAGGTAAGTCCGCAGTACAAAACAGCATTGACCATAACGGGGTTGGTCACATTTATCGCCGGCTATCACTACTTCCGAATCTTCGAGAGCTGGAACGAGGCCTACGAATTCGTCGACGGTGCGTTGATGGTCACCGGGACGCCGTTCAACGATGCCTATCGGTATGTTGATTGGCTGCTGACAGTTCCACTGTTGCTTGTTGAACTGATCCTGGTCATGAATCTTGGCCGCCGGGAAACCGTCAGCCGCGCAACCCGCCTGGGATTACTCGCCGCTCTTATGATTGCCCTTGGCTACCCGGGCGAAGTCGCCACGAGCGACGGTCAGCGCTGGCTCTGGGGTATTCTCTCGATGCTTCCGTTCCTGTGGATCGTCTATGAGCTCTTTGTCGGCTTGTCCAAGTCGATTGCCGACCAGCCTGAGGATGCTCGCGGCCTGGTAAGCACGGCACGCTGGGTCGTGGTATTGAGCTGGGCCTTCTACCCGGTGGTTTACTTTGCCGGTGCTGTCGGTATCGAGGGCGCAACCGCCTCCACGATTATTCAGGTTGGCTATACGATTGCCGATATCGTCGCGAAGTCGGTGTTCGGTGTACTGATCTACATGATCGCAGTGCGCAAAAGCGGTGGCTTGTCCGACGACGCCGTGGGGACCAGCCAGGCCGCTGCCTGAAGGCATGTAGTCAATAAGCCGCCTGACACTTTGGGCGCGCTCGAAAGAAACAGCCGCTGCCGCTTTCATGCGCGCAGCGGCTTTTTTTACGCGGTGAGTGCCCAGCCTTTGCGTCGGTCCCGCGAGACCTGACTACCTTTCTCGTAGGCCCGCTCCTTCTTAAGTATCTCAACGGCACGGCGTGCCGCGACCGGAGTCAAAACATGTCCCCAGACACTGCGGGTTTGCCCAGCGTCCTCGGCGATGACCAGGCAGATCATGGACAACGTTCTTCGAACCGCATTGAAGGGCGGGCCGTCTTTGTTGCCGGCGCCGGCACACATCCGGGCGCCGGGTTGCCGGGCGTTATCTCCTCGGCCAGGGTGCTCGATCGGCTGATTCCCGCGATCGGGACACCGGCGCTACAACACTCGACATGACGTCCGTCGGAATGGTTTTGTGGCAGCTTCGTGACAGCACATCGGTAATGGCGGTGCAGCATGGGCTCGGCTGATGTTGACATCGCGATACTCGGTGGGGGCTGCGCCGGCCTAAGTCTCGCTGCGCGACTGGCGCGCACACGGTTCTCGGTTCAGGTGATCGAGCCGCGGACCCATTACACGAACGATCGAACCTGGAGCTTCTGGCGCACGGCATCGGACCCTTTTGAGGATTGCGTGCGCGCTGAGTGGCGCGCCTGGAGCGTCTTCGGGCCGCGCGGTGAGACGCGGCGACAGTCTCAGCGCCTGCGCTATCAGACGCTGAATGCTCACAGCTTCTATCAACGCGCCCTCGCCGCGATCGACGACCATCCTGCAGCCGCGATCCGCCTCGGCGTCACGGCAAAGGAGGTTCGGCGGAACAGCGGCAAGTGGCACGTCGATACCGACGCCGGCGCTTTTTCGGCGAAGACCCTCGTGGACACACGACCGACGAAACAGGTGCCACGCTATGGTCAGTTCTTTGTCGGCCGCGAAATCAGAACATCGAGACCCGTCTTTGACCCGGCCGTTGTTCATTTGATGACTTTTCGTCCGTCTGAGGACGGTGGCGTTAACTTTGTCTATATGCTGCCCTTTGCCCACGATCACGCACTGGTCGAAGTAACGACTTTCGCCGCGAGTCCTCCCGCCCGCGATACCCTGACCCAGTGGCTGGAGACGGAAATTGCTCTGCTTGAGCCCGGCGATGTCGAGGTGCTGCGCAAGGAAGGGGGGGTGCTGCCCATGCAGGTGGGCTTTGGCAGCAACCCCCCCGACGGCATTGTTCGCATGGGGCTGAGCGGGGGTTCCTCGCGACCGTCTACGGGCTATGCCTTTGCACGTATTCAGGCGCAGGCGGATCGCGTGGTTGCCGCCCTTGAGCGCGGCGAAGCGCCGGACACCCGCCTGGATGGTCGCATGACACAGTTTATGGACCGGGTTTTCCTCCGCGTATTGGCGACAGCACCCGAGCGCGCTCCTGCTCTGTTCGAATGCCTGTTTCGCGGCTCGCGGGAAGATCGCCTGGAGCGTTTCCTCTCCGGGTCGACGCGGGCAGCCGATCGGTTGTCGGTCATGGCGTCGTTGCCACCACTGCCCTTCCTGCGGGCCGCGGTCCCGCAAGGGTGACAGAGCAGACTCGCTGGCAGACGACGCTTTTCACGACAGCGGCTTTGCTGGCGATCGTGACATCGGTCGCGATCGAGCTTTCTGAGACCCAGCAGATCGTGCTGCTGGCGCCTGTCGTCGCCCTCCTCGGTCTCCCCCATGGTGCTCTCGATCTGCCCATCGCAGAGATGCTCTGGCCGCTCAAAGGCTGGCGGGGCAGGTTGCGCTTTGCAGTTTTTTATCTGGGCCTCACTGCAGTCGTCATCGCACTCTGGCTGACTGTGCCTGCACTCGCTTTATGCACCTTCCTCGCCTACTCCGCGTGGCATTTCGCCGACGACTGGCAGGACAGCGCGCTTGCCCTGCGCTGGACTGGCGGTCTGGCAACGGTTGGCGCCCCGGCACTGTTCCACCAGAATGAAGTGACAGCACTCTTCACCTACCTGGCACCTGCACCCGCCGCCGGCATCGCGGCGAACGCTCTCGCGATCCTGGGCGGCGTGGCTCTGCTGGCCTTGCTGGGCAGCGTTATCCTGGCTCGACGCTGCCGGGGGCGGGACGCCACGGAACAGCTGGTGCTGTTTACCGCGGCCTTCTTCCTGCCGCCCCTGGTGTATTTTATGGTCTATTTTTGTGCGCTCCATGCGATCCGCCACCTCACTCTGGCGCTTGCGCAAATCGCACACCTTCGCCGCTCGCTCATCACAGCGGCGTCCCTGAGCGGCCTGGTCGTCGCGGCCGCTGTGCTGGCTGCTGTGCAGCTGCAGGCGGTACAGTACCTCGCTGTCGACGAGGCCGTGTTCAAGGTCGTATTCATTGGCCTCGCCGCATTGACCGTACCGCACATGATCCTGGTCGATCGCCTGCGCAGACTCTACTGCCGGTAGCTGCAGCTGCGACCACTTCGTGACCTGAGGTAATTCAACTTAAGCTGGTTTGACCGCTTACGATGGCAGCCGGTCAGCGCGGCGAAAGGGATCCAGCGGCTGCATGCAGGCGCATCCATTTCACCACGTCGCTGTGCCTGAGGAGACCGACGACACGTCCCGAGCGGACCACCGGCAGTCCTTCGTCAGCGCCTCGCCCAAGCTTTTGAATGGCTTCGCGCGCCGACTCGCCGGCATCCAGCGCCTCCATAGTGGCCGCCGCTACGGTGATATCCCCCACCGTCCTGCCACTGCGTTGCTCCGCCGGCAGTTCCGTGACTCCGCGCAGCGAGACGATACCTGCCAGCTTGCCGCTCTCCAGCACCGGCCACAGCTCCTGCGTGCTGCGCAACAGGTGTTGATCCACAAATTCCGATAGGGGCACAGCGGCCTCGATCGTCTCGAAGTGAGTCCGCATCAGATCGGCAACTTTCACGTCATGCAGCTCAACCTCGGCGACCTGCTGCCGGTAGCTCATTGCCGCCAGGCTGGAAATGAACCAGCCGATCAACACCCACCACAGACCGCCGAGCCGCCCGCCGGCGAACAGGCTGAAGACCCCCAGAAACATCAGCGACCAGCCGAAGTAGCGTCCAAGATTGCTGGCCCAGCGCGTGGCCTTGAGCAGGTCCCCCGTGGCCGCCCAGATCATGGCGCGGAACACGCGCCCACCGTCCATGGGGAAGCCGGGAATCATGTTGAAAACGGCAATCACCAGGTTGATCATGCCGAGCCACAGCAGCGCTGTGGCCACCGGCCCGAACGCGCCCATCGCTTCCATATTCTCCGCAGTCAGCGAGTCCAGCGCCCCCGGATCGCCCACCAGCCAGCGGGCCAGGTTGATGCAGACAAAGGCGATAAAAAAACTCATGAGCGGCCCGACCATGGCCACAACGAACTCGACTTTCGGACGATCCGGCTCACGCTCAGGCTCAGCCATGCCGCCGAACAGAAACAGGGTGATCCGCGGTACGGGAATCCCGTAGTGCTGCGACATCACTGCATGCGAAAGCTCATGCGCCAGAAGCGAGGCGAAGAACGCGACCCCGGACACGAAAGCGGTGCTCCACACCAGGCCCGGGCTCCACGCTGGATGCCAGCGCGGCAGCACTCCGCTGCCAAGGCTGAAAACGATCAGCGAAAAAATCACCAGCACGCTGATGTCGAGGCGGATTTCGATACCGAACAGGCGAAACAGAGACAAGCTGTGGCTGCCGATTCCGCCAGCAGCATGCGTATTACCAGGATTATCACGATGCGATTCCATTAGGAGGCTTCCAAAACGATTGAGTCGCCAACATCAACCGGCGGTGATGCAGACGCTGCCGATTGTACTAGTTCCTCAGGGAGTCGCCGAAAGAGCAACCCACTTGCCGGCCGGTCGACGCCACACCGGTCAGGCAAGCTCGCAGGTCCGTCGCGCAAGTTGGAATGCCTCCAGGGCGAATTCAATATCGTCGTCACTGAGCGCCGCTGACATCTGCGTGCGTATCCGGGCTTTCCCTTTTGGCACTACCGGGAAAGAAAAGGCGGTCACATACACGCCCTGGTCCAGTAACGCCTCCGCGAACTTCGCCGCGAGCGCAGCGTCATGCAGCATCACAGGCACGATAGGGTGCTCACCGGGCAGCAGTTCAAACCCCTGTCGCTGCAAGCCCTCTCTGAACGCGCAGGTGTTGCGCTCGAGCCGTTGCCGTAGCTCGGGGGAATCTTCTACCAGCTTTATCGCCGCTAAAGCGCCGGCAACTACCGGCGGAGCGACGGTGTTGGAAAACAGGTAGGGCCTGGAGCGCTGCCTGAGCAGGTCAACAATTTCCTTTCTCGCGGCCGTGTAACCACCGGAAGCACCGCCGAGCGCCTTGCCCAGGGTGCCGGTCGTGATGTCGATCCTGTCCATACAGCCGTGGAATTCGTGCGTGCCGCGCCCCCGGGCGCCAACGAACCCCGTGGCATGGCAATCATCGAAATGCACCAGCGCATCGTACTTGTCCGCGAGGTCACAGATTTCATCCAGCCGTGCGATGTAGCCGTCCATGGAGAAGACACCGTCGGTGGTGATGACCCTGAACCGCGCGCCGGCAGCTACGGCAGCCTGTAACTGCCGTTCCAGGTCGGCCATGTCGTTGTTGCCGTAGCGGAAACGTTGTGCCTTGCTCAGGCGAATACCGTCGATGATGCTGGCGTGATTGAGTTCGTCGGAAATCACGGCATCCTCCGGACCCAGCAGCGTCTCGAACAAGCCGCCGTTGGCATCGAAGCAGGACGGATAAAGGATGGTGTCCTCGGTACCGAGGAATTCGCTGAGCGCGCTCTCCAGCTGCTTGTGCAGGGTCTGCGTGCCGCAGATGAAGCGGACCGATGCCATGCCATAACCCCAGTCTGTGAGCGCCTGCGACGCCGCAGCGCTTACCTCGGGATGCTGCGCCAGGCCCAGATAATTATTGGCGCACAGGTTCAAGAGCCGGCTGCCCTGAACTCCCACGCGCGTGCCCTGGGGCGTGGCTATTTCCCGTTCGTGTTTGTAGAGACCGGCCTGTTCGATTTCGCTGAGCTCACGCGCCAGGTGTTCCTGAAATCGCCCGTACATAATCGTTCCTTTCAATCCCAGTTCAGTACAACCTTGCTCGCTTCGCCGTTTTTCATGACGGCGAAGCCCTGCTCAAAGTCGGTAAAGGGCATGCGATGGGTGATGACCCGCGAAATATCGAGGCCGGACTCGATCATGACCGACATCTTGTACCAGGTCTCGTACATTTCGCGCCCGTAAATGCCTTTCAAGGTCAGCATGTTGAAGATCACGTTGCTCCAGTCGATCGCGGTCTTCTCGGCAGGGATTCCCAGCATGGAGACCTTGCCACCGTGACACATGCTGTCGATCAGGCTGTTAAGGGCCTGCGGGTTACCCGACATTTCCAGGCCGACGTCAAAACCTTCCGACATACCCATTTCGCGCTGAACATCTTCAAGGTTTTCCCGGGTGACATTCACCGTTCGGGTCGCGCCCAGCTCTGCAGCGAGGGCGAGTCGGGAATCAATCACATCGGTAATCACCACGCGACGCGCACCGGCATGCCGGCAGACCACAGCCGCCATCACACCGATCGGACCCGCGCCGGTAATCAGAACGTCCTCGCCCAGCAAATCAAACTGCAGCGCCGTGTGCACGGCATTGCCAAAGGGATCGAAAAGCGCCGCCACGTCGAGATCAATGCCGGGAGTGTGTTCCCACACGTTGGACATCGGCAGCGCCAGATACTCGGCGAAGGCGCCGGGGCGATTGACTCCGACGCCTGAGGTCTGGTTACACAGGTGGCGCCTGCCGGCCATGCAGTTGCGGCAGCGACCACAGACGACGTGCCCCTCCCCGGATACGATTTGACCGGGATGGAAATCATTGACGTTATTGCCGACCTCGACAATCTCTCCGACAAATTCGTGGCCCACCACCATCGGCACGGGAATGGTCTCCCGGGCCCAGGCGTCCCAGTTGAAGATGTGCATGTCGGTGCCGCAGATGGCCGTGCGCTTTACCTTGATCAGCACGTCGTTGATGCCGATCTCGGGCTCTGGCACGTCGTCGAGCCAGAGGCCCTCGCGCGCTTCCTTTTTTACCAATGCTTTCATCACTCCCCGCCTTTTTCCGCCTGCTTTCCGCTTTCTTTGGTGGAAATTTTCCACTATCGTAGAGGCAATCTGTTCGACATACAAGACATTTTCCCAGATACTGGATTTTACCAATGGCGAAAGTTATGACCGACCCCACCGCAAAGGTGCTCTGCGACCGTGTCACGACCCTGCGGCAACGGAACAACTACACCCTCGAGCAGTTTGCGGCGGCCTGCGGCGTCAGTCGCTCGATGCTCAGCCAGATCGAACGGGGCCAGGCAAACCCGACGCTCGCGGTCATTTACCGGATCGCCACGGCCTTCGAGATGAGTATTGGCGAACTGGTGGACGACCCGGCATCGACCAGTGCCATCGAAGTCATTCGCGGCAGCGATCCCGGCAATCTCTTTCGCGCCGATGGAGAGTGCGGGATTCGCACGCTCTCCCCCCTGCACATGGAAAAAAGCGTCGAGTTCTATGAGCTCACCATACAGGCGGGCGCTGAGCTGAAAAGCGCCCCCCATTTTGAGGGCACCCGTGAGCTGTTCACCATCACCGAGGGTGCGGCTCGCGTCATATCCGGCGATGCTGTCCGCGATCTCGAGGCGGGTGATTCAGCGCAATACCGCGCGGACATCGCTCACTGCATCAGCAACAGCGGCAGTGCTCAGCTGAAAGGCTTCCTTGTGGTGATGTATCGCTAGGCCTGTCGGACGTGGGTGTTCGTAGCTAGTGGGCCACCGGCGCGACACCCACCGCCCCGAGCAGATCAATCCCGGTGCTCAGCGCTGCAAGGATGCCCGACGCTGCGAGCGCCGCGGTCGCCAGCATGTCCAGCCGGTAAGGCGGGGCCAACGCCCAACCCATGAACTGGTGCTTCCTCGAAATCTGCCCGTATTTACGGGGATGACGGAGTGAACTATCCTCCTGACTTCGAATGCAATTTTCTTCGCGGTTTCTGCGCTGATCAACGTCGCGACCGCTCACCGCTTTTTGGGCACGACAACAACACCGGGAATGACCATGCTCACCGATAACGCGCCCACTACCAGCGCCCCCGGCAACATGCCGGGCTTCGATTCGGAATTCACCGACATTGTCGATTACATCCTGCGCATCACGCTGCGTATCTGGGAAGGAAAGCAGGTGGGACTGTGCCAGCGTTATTATTCCGACGACTGTCCCGTCTGGACCCTTGCCGGGTACACCGAGGGCGCGGAACAGGTAACCCGCAACACGCTCCTCACCCTTGGCGCCTTCCCCGACCGCACACTGCACGCCGACAACATTATCTGGAGCGGCAATCCGACCGAGGGATTTCACAGTTCACACCTGATCAGCAGCCACATGACCCATTGCGGCGAGACGGAGCACGGACCGGCCACCGGCAAGTCGGCCACCATCCAGGTCATCGCGCACTGCGTGGTGCGTGAAAACCGGATCGTCGAGGAATGGCTGGTTCGTGACAACTGGTCACTGGCGGAGCAGCTCGGCTGCGACCCGTGGCAGCTTGCGAAACAGCAGGCATCCACGCCCCTGGACAGCGACGGCATTTTCGCGACCTGGCTGCAACAGCAGTGGCGGCGGGTGCAGTCAACCGATCGCGAAACTCACGACACGATTGCCGGCCTTGCCAGCGCCGCGCAGGTGCACGCGGTTCTGGGAAACATCTGGAATGGTCGACTGCCCGGAGACTGCCGAGCGCTCTACGCTGAGGATGCGGTACTCCATGCCTCTGCACGGCCCCCGGACCATGGCATCGACAGCATCGAGCAATTTTATGTCCAGCTTCTCGGTGCCCTGCCCGATGCCAAAATCACCGTCGATCATACCTGCACCGAGTCGATGTTACCCGGCGATTTCATTGCCGTCCGCTGGACCGTGGCGGGTACCCACACCGGCGGCAACCTCTGGGGGCCGGCCAGCGGTGCCGAGGTGCTGATCCTCGGCGAAAGCCAGTACCGCCTGGTGGATGGCAGGGTTGTGGAGGAATGGCTGGTTTTTGACCAGCTCGCGGTACTGACGCAGATCGAGCGGGCGCGCCTCGCCCAGAGCCCGGCCACCGAATGACGGTGGATTATTTCGCCACGCTTCGCTCCCGGTTCGAGACACTGCGGCAGGCCCAGTACAACTTCGACGAAACGGCTGTTCGCGCAGCGCTGGCCGCGCTCTTGACCGACGACGCGCTGGTGCAACTCGGCTGTCCCCTCGATACCGTGACCGGACCGGACGCCTTCTGGGAGCGGGCGTACGCCCCGCTCTGGTCATCGATACCCGATCTGGAACGCAGGGACACGATTGTCATGGCGGGGCCCACCCCGGACGGCGAAGCGTGGATCGGTAGTTGTGGCTATTACACCGGCACTTTCACGAAACCCTGGCTCGATATTCCCGCAACCGGCCATTTTGTTTCCCTGCGTTTTCATGAGTTCTACCGGGTGGTCGACGGCAAGGTCTGCGAGGTCCAGGCGATCTGGGATATCCCCCACGTCATGCTGCAGGCAGATGCCTGGCCCATGGGACCCAGCCTGGGGCGCGAATGGCACGTGCCGGGACCGGCCAGCGAAGACGGCCTGACGGACGGGCCGCGTGACCCACAGCTGTCGGAAAAAGCCCGGGCGCTGGTCTTCGACATGTGCAGCAACCTGGGCAACTTTGCCAGCGAGGGGGTCGCCGGTATGCGCCTCGATAGCTTCTGGCACCCGCGCTGCAGCTGGTACGGCCCGTCGGGGATCGGCAGCTGCCGCGGCCTGGAGGGCTTTCGGAACTGGCACCAGATCCCTTTTCTCAACGGCATGCCGGACCGGGTGGGCAATCCGGCGGGCGGGCATCTGTTTGCAGACAACAACTATGTCGGCTTCACCGCGTGGCCCGGCATGTCCATGACCATCAGCGGCGACGGCTGGCTCGGCATTGCCCCGGTGGACCGGGAAATCACCATGCGCAGCCTCGATTTCTGGCGGGTTGAAGGTGATTTAATCCGGGAAAACTGGGTGCTGGTGGATTTACTCGACGTCTGGCGACAGCTTGGTGTCGACGTGCTTGGCAGGATGCGCGAGTTCAACAAAGCCCGCGGCCTCGCCGCCCTGGCGCCCTGACCGGGACAGGATCGGCACAGTGCGTCAGGGGTTTTCAATACCTCGCGTGCGCTCGATCACATCCAGCCCCTGCTGCAGAAGCCAGTAGGGAATGTCGATGAAGATCCAGTTCTCGATGAGCTTATCCCCTTCCCTTCGATACACGTCCACTACCCGCATATCCGCAGAACCGCCACCCGGAAGACCGAGAAAACCGCCGCTTGTGCGATGACTGAGGTTCGGCCAGCCAAAAAAGCAGCCGAACTTACCCTCGGCGAACCGACACACGTGGCCGTTGTAGGTTTTGTCTGACAGGCTCCTCCGGAAAGGGAACTGGTGCTGTTCCTGGTAGCGCTCGAGGGTGTAAGTGGCGCCAATGCCGGCCGGCCCAAACCACGACATGTCCTCGCACCAGGTGCGCGCCAGGTACTCGGGGGCACACTCATCGTCGCCGCTGAAGTTCAGCAGCTGCAGGTCGTTAACCATGATGTTGAGCAGGCTGAGAGTTTTCGCTCCCTCCTCGGGGGCAGCGTCCTCCAGCAACAGCCCATCGTGATACCGCGGACCGGGGTACACAAAATAGTCCCCGGTCGACGGTGGCAACGGGTTCAGACCCTGCTGCTGCATGAAGCCGATGATGTCCACCCACAACCCGGTGCGAGTGATCTTGCCGTCTCGAACCGCGTTGAACTCGGCATAGCGCACCATCGCGATTTTGCGACTGGCGCGGACGCCGAGCCAGTCGTGGTCGAACAGTCCCATGAAATGGCCCATGCTCATCACCCAGCGACTGCCATCGATCTCGTTCTCACCGGCGATGAAAACATCCTGCCGGCGCTGAAGGTGGAGAAAGGAGCGCAGCAACGGCTTCCAGAAGGCTTCCGCAGCACCGGCGCTGCTCGACTGCTCGTTGAAGGGATGCACCCCAAGGAAGGAGTAATCCGGCGCATGGTAGCGCTGCAATACTGACTGCACCGTGTCGACGCCCGCATGCTCCAGAGCCTGGAAGTATTCGAGTACGGTGCCTTTGATATCCTGAAAGCCGCTCATTACCTGGTTTCCTATGCGTTGCGTGAATTAAATCGGGTGCGCGGTGCATGGCCGCCACATCGCTTCGGTGCACGGTTGGTGCAACCGGCACCGGTCGCGGTTTTTTAGTGTGCGACCGGCAGACGCCCAGCGGCTGAACAGAGCGGGTTATCGCTTCAGAACGCTGACTGGAAGGCGTATAGCCCAAGGATCGACAGCACGAAAAACACCAGCAACAGTTTCGACGCGCCGTCGATGCGGCCGGGCAGCCGGTACCAGTTGCCCTCGCGCACCGGCAATCCCTCATCGAGGAACTCTTTCCGCTGACCCACCACCGTGTAGGGGTGCCACTCGGCCTGCCTGCCATCAAGCAGCAGCGAGGCAGCAATGGCGACAAGGGAATTGACCGCACTACCGATAACCACAAACCAGGGCCAGGCGATCGCGGTCTGGGTTGCAAGGTACCAGACGACGATAAAGCCTGCTGCGACACCGACCATCAGGCCGCGCTCCGTGGTATGGCGGGAAAAGAATCCCAGCCCGAACATGCTGAGTTTCGCACCGACAAAATAACTGCCCACCTTGCTCAGGATCTCGAGCACCGATCCCTCCAGCTGCGCAAAGAGCAGCGCCGGACCAATAATGATGAATGCCCAGAAAAGCGTGAACACCCGCGAGGCCTTGAGCAGTTGGTCGTCGGTGGCATCGGGTCGAAGGTAGCGTTGATAGAAATCGACTACCGAAACGGTCGACATGGAATTAAACGCCGAATCGAGACTGGACATACTCGCCGCCATGATAGCAGCGGCAATCAGACCCATAAGCCCCGGTCTGGCCAGCTCGTTTGCGAACCCGAGAATGATGGTGTTGTCATTGGCAAAGGGCTTGCCGTCGTAGTGGGAATTGAGCAGCACCCCCATGAGGATGAACAGCAAATAAATAAAGAAGGCGGCGAAGCCCATCATCATCACGGACTTTTTCGCGTCGCCGATGTTGCGCGCCGTGAGGCTGCGCTGCACCATCATCTGGCTGGCGCCATACACGGTGATGTGGAACAGCGTCATGGCTATAACACCCGACCAGATCGTCGGGACCTTGCTGAAGTCGAGGGATGGATCGAGCGCGCGCAGGCGTCCCGCTTCGCTCGCCTCACTCAGGACCGTCGAAAGCCCGCTGTCAAAACCTGTGATAAGCGATTCGAAGATAATCACCGCACCGGTAAAAAGAATGCCCGCCTGTATCACGTCGGTCCAGATCACGGCAGCAATACCCCCGAGCGCCGTGTAGATCAGCGCCACGATGGTAATGATGACAATGCAGTAATGCACCGGCAGGCCAGTGATGAACTCGAGCACCAGGGAGGTGGCGTAGAGGATAACGGCCGAAGTGGCCCCCTGCGACAGCAGGAACACGGTCGCCAGCACACCGCGGGAGGCTCGGCCAAAGCGCCGCTCCTGGTAGTCGTAGATCGACGCCGCGCCGCTGTTGTAAAAGAATGGCAGGAAAAACGTCACCACCACGACCACCACGAGCGGGTAATTAAGGTGGATCGCCATGACGGACAGGCCCTCCCGGTAGGCCCACGCCGGCGCACCCAGAAAAGTCAGCGCACTGACGTAGGTACTGATAACCGACACACCGATAGCCCACCAGGGAATGGAACGGTCACCGAGGAAGAAGTCCTGGGAGGAATGGATCTTTCGACTCAGAAACGCGCCAAGCGCCAGATTGGCAACAATATAGAGGCCGAGGATGGACCAGTTGAAGGTGCCAAATGATTCCATGTCAGTTTTCCTCTCCCGGAAGTGGCACCGGATCTGAAGCAGGGGGCGCTACCGCGACGACTGAGTTTCCCACCGCGGTCAAGAGAGGAGCGTCAGCAGGCACGGGCTTGTAAACGCATCTGTTCAAACACATCGAGCCCCATCTGCCGGAGCATGTGAATGATATCGATGGCCACCCAGTTCTCCCGCAGCAAATCACCATCCCTGCGCCAGATATCCATGACGCGCAGCTCCAGGTGCACGTTCGTGGGCGGCAGGCCGAGCCAGCCCGGCCCGCTGTGGGTGGCATGCATATGCGGCCAGCCGCCGGTTGCAGCGAAATCACCCGCAGCCACGGTAGCGGCATGGTAATCCACGACCCGGTCGGGAAACGCCCGCAGGAAAGGCCCCTGGTGGTGCGCCCGGAAACCGTCGATACCCCGGGTGGTACCGATGCCCCCGGGACCGTACCAGAGAAAATCGGGGGACCAGTAGCGCGCAAGGTCCATGCTCGCCAGGTGCTGGCCGTCGTATTCGCCCAGGTGGGCCAGCATCGCCATCACCAAGTCGCTCGTTGCCTGCCCGTCACCGGCCGGAAACAGGCCGTCGCCCTTCATGGGCGGCATTACCCGCCCGCCGGCGCCGAGGGATGGACGCAGCGGCGACACGCTGGCCTGTTCCATCAGGTCAATGAAATCGGGGATCAGAAACCATTGCGCGATCTGGTCGCCCGCAAGGCGCACCATTTCCGTGTAGCGCAGAAACGCGGTGCGGCCGGTGGCGGGAATGCCGAAAAGCGCCTCCCGGAAGGTACCCAGCAGATAACCGGTGCCCAGCTCCCACCTGCCCTGGGGGTCTTCATTGGCAATCGCAATCAGCGGATGGCGCTGGATATCGGGCAAGGCCCGGTGAAGCGGCTGCAGAAAACCCTCGAGCAATGCATCCGCATCGGCGACGTCATTGACTGGATGGGCCACAGCACCGCGGAAGTCATCACTGAGCACCCCGCGCGGGCGCAACGCATCAGCGAGGGCACCGGCGGTGAGCAGGTGAGACTGTGGCGTCATCCAGCGCTCTTGGAGGCGACCTGGTTCGACGCCACGCTGACGGCACCAGCGGGTTGGTCGCCCCCGCGCACGACGTAGCAATGGCCGCCGTTAACGCTCGCCAGACGCTTGCCCAGACCCACGGGAACAGAAAAGACATCACCTGCGCCCAGGCTGATCAGACCATCCGCGACCTCCAGGGTCAGTTCGCCGCGGTGCACGTAGAGCACCTCGGGCTCACTGCGCTGGTGCCAGTCACTGCCGCCGCCGGGGACGATATCGATTCGCCGCACCTGGAAACCGTGGGCCCAGGCGAGAGGTCCGGCAACAACGCCATCTTCCGCGTCGGCAAGACCGATGACCGGTGACTCCTGAATACCCTCACTGATCGATTGCAGGCTGGAGCCCGAATGCTGCTTCTGGCCTTCTGCCGAGGCAACGCACTGCAGCATCTCGTCGACGGTCATCCGACGGTGCGCAGCGACCTGGGCGTCCGTCGTGCGCGCCATGGGACCGACACCCTCAGGCGCCGCCTCCCCGTTCGCGGTATCCACGAGACGACCATTCTCCAGCAGAACCAGACCATGATCCCGGGCCCCGTCAAATACCTGCGGCGCCCAGAGCACCCGGCCCGGGTCGTCACCGCCGAGGACGGCAAACAGATAGCCCGTGTCGTCACCGACGTTTTCAAAGCCGCGGAAGACGTTGATCGGGATGCTGATGCAGTCTCCGGCCTCGAGGATCGCCTCCCCATCCTCGGCTTCCACTCCCCAGCGAAATGCCCACCGTCCGGTGTGCA
>CAYFVG010000001.1:50686-55882 GCA_964346365.1 uncultured Alteromonadaceae bacterium | reverse complement strand
GGCCCGATGCCGGCGAGATCATCCAGGGCATCGCTATTGCCCTCAAGGCCGGCGCCACCAAGGCGACCTTCGACAGCACCATCGGCGTCCACCCGACCGCCGCCGAGGAGTTCGTCACCATGCGTGAACCCTGGAGCGACGACTGAGGGTAGCGACGGCTGAGGGTAACGAGGACTGAGGGTACGGCGCCGCCGCGGGAACTTGCCCCCGGCGCCCCGGTCGAAAAAACGGTTGCCGGCACCCGCGCGCCCCCGACCGGGGGTCTGCGTGAAACCGACACCCCGCGGGCCGCCCCCGGCGCGTCCGCCCCGCTACAAGCCAACAGAAAAACGGGAACGCCATGATCGACGTGCAGCGCCTGTCGCGTCGCTACGGCCAGACGACGGCCGTTGACGACGTCTCCTTCCGCAGCAGTGACCAGGCGATCATCGGCCTGCTCGGCCACAACGGGGCCGGGAAAACCACCATGATGAAGATGCTGAGCGGCTACCTCGAGCCCTCGGCGGGCAGCATCCACATCGGCGGCCACGCCCTCGCCGACGACAGCACCGCGGTCCAGCGGCGCCTCGGCTATCTGCCGGAAAACCTGCCGATATACCCGGACATGCTGGTCGCCGACTACCTCGACTACGCGGCGACGCTCAAGGGCATCGGCCGCGGCGACCGCCCCCGGGCCCTGCGCCGGGCCATCGATGCCACCGGCCTCGGCGACCGGCTCCTCGACCCCATCGGCAAGCTCTCCCGCGGCTACCGGCAGCGGGTGGGCGTCGCCCAGGCGATCCTCGGCGAGCCATCGCTGCTGATCCTCGATGAACCGACCAACGGCCTGGACCCGGCGCAAACCGCGCAGATGCGCGCCCTCATCCGGGAGCTTGCCGCAAGTGCCACGGTGATTCTCTCGACGCACATCATGCCGGAGGTGGAGGCACTCTGTGAGCGGGTACTGGTGCTGGCGGGCGGGCGCCTGATCCTCGACGAGCCCCTGGCCGCGCTGCGGGAGGACCACACGCTGCTGCTGCGCGTCAGCAGCGACGCGCCGGACCTCGGCAGCGCCCTCGCGCGGCTGCCGCAGGTGCGGGAAGTGGCCGGCGGCGCGGGCGACGGCGAGCAGCACTTCAGCGTCACCCTGCACCCAAGCTCGGAGCGCGATACGGCAGCCGGGAACATCGCCCGCTGCGCGCTCGACAGCGGCGCCCGCCTCTACCAGCTCGCACCGCGGCTTCGGGACCTCGACACGGTCCTGCGGGAACTGACGGCGCACGGAGAGACCGGCCATGACTGACAACATTGTCCTGCGGGTCGCACAGAAGGAACTGCGCCTGTTCTTTGCCTCACCGGTGGCATGGTTCTTCCTGGGCAGCTTCAGCGCCGTGACCCTGTTCGTCTTCTTCTGGGTCGAGGCCTTCTTTGCCCGCAACATTGCCGACGTGCGGCCACTCTTCGAGTGGCTGCCGCTGCTGCTCATCTTTCTCGCCGCGGCGCTCACCATGCGCATGTGGAGCGAGGAGCGCCGGAACGGCACCCTGGAGCACGTGCTCACACAGCCCGTCGCCCTGTGGCAGTTCGTTGCCGGCAAGTTCCTCGCCTGCGTGACTCTGCTCCTGCTGGCGCTGGCGACGACCCTGCCGCTGCCCCTCAGCGTGGCCTGGCTGGGCAACCTGGACTGGGGCCCGGTCCTCGCCGGCTACCTGGCCAGCGCACTCCTCGGCGCGGCCTACCTCAGCATCGGCCTGTTCGTCTCCGCGCGCACCGACAACGCCATGGTGAGTCTCATGGGCAGCGTGCTCCTCGCCGGCCTGCTCTACGTGCTCGGCAGTCCGCTGCTCACGGGCTTCTTTGGCGATGCCGTGGGCAGCGTGCTGCGCCTGCTCGGCTCCGGCTCGCGCTTCGACAGCATCACCCGCGGGGTCATCGACGCCCGCGATCTCTACTACTACCTGGCCGTCTGCGGCATCTTCCTCGTGCTCAACGTGTACACGCTGGAGAGCGAGCGCTGGGCCGCCGGCACCCACCCGCGGCACCGGCGCTGGCGCATCGCCACGGCACTGCTGGTGGCGAACCTCGTGCTCGGCGCCGTCTGGCTGCAGCGGTTGCCGGCGCTGCGCGCCGACGTCACCGAGGGCGCCCTCTATTCGATCTCCGCACCGACCCACGCCGTGCTCGACCAGCTGCAGGAGCCGCTGCTCATCCGCGGTTACTTCAGCGAGCGCACGCACCCGCTGCTGGCGCCGCTGGTACCGCAACTCAAGGACCTGCTGCGCGAGTACGCGGTCGCCGGCGGCGACCGGGTGCGGGTCGAATTCGTGGACCCCGCCCGGGAGCCGGCGAAGGAGCAGGAAGCGAACGAGGAGTACGGCATCAACGCCACGCCCTTTCAGGTCGCGGACCGCTATCAATCCGCGCTGGTGAACGCCTACTTCGACGTGCTCGTACAGTATGGTGGCGAGCACGAAACGCTTGCCTTCGGCGACCTCATCGAGGTCAAGACCGGCACCGGTGGCCAGCCGGAGGTCGTGCTCCGGAACCCCGAGTTCGACGTCACCCGCGCCGTCCGCGACGTACTCTACGCCTACCAGGCCGGCGGCAATCTCTTCGCGCAGGTGGCGTCGCCGATCACCTTCACCGCCTACCTGTCCCGGGACGAGCTGCTCCCGGCGCTACTCCGGGATTATCGGGATGAGATCCGCGGGGTTCTCGAGGAGCAGGTCGCCCGGAGCAACGGCAAGTTCCGCGTCGAGTTCGTCGAGCCCGAGGCCGGGGACGGCGCCGTGGCGCAGCGGATCATGGACGAGTGGGGCTTCCAGCCCATGCTCGCCGCCCTCGACGAGCCGCAGGAATTCTTCTTCTACCTGACCCTCGAGGACGACCACCAGGTCGTGCAGCTGCCCACGGGCAACTTCGACCCGGAGAGTTTCCCCGACAGCCTCGAGGCGGGCATCAAGCGCTTCGCCAGCGGCTTCACCAAGACCGTGGCCCTGGTGCTGCCGGACGGCGGCCGGCAACTGCCGGGCACGCCGCCGTCGGGGCACAGTTTCAGCACCCTCGAGCAGGCCGTGACCCGGGAGTACAGCATCCTCCGGGAGGACCTGACCGATGGCCGCGTGGACCCCACCGCAGACCTGCTGGTGCTCATGGCGCCGGAGGACCTCGGCGACCGCGCCGTCTTTGCCGTGGACCAGTACCTGATGCGTGGCGGCACGGTGCTTCTCGCCAGCTCGAACTTCTCCGTGGAGCTCTCCGGCGAGCGGCTGCGCATGCGCGAGGTCGACAGCGGCCTGCGCGACTGGCTCGACAAGCAGGGCGTCCGTATCGACGACACGCTGGTCCTCGACCGGCAGCACGGTGCCTTCCCGGTGCCCGTGGTGCGGCGCGTCGGCGGCTACGAGTTCCGGGATATGCAATTCGTCGACTACCCCTACTTCATCGACCTGCGCGGGCCCGGGCTCAATGGCGAGCACCCGGTCACCGCGGGGCTGCCCAACCTGACCGTGGCCTGGGCGTCACCGGTGGAAGCCAGCGCGGCCGATGGCCGTAGCGTAACGCCGCTGCTCACCAGCTCCCCGGAAAGCTGGCGCTCCGACGACCGCGACGTTATGGCCGGCACCGACCCGGCGGGCCGGCCCGCGCAGGCGCCCGGCGACGCGCCCCTGGGACCGGAAACCATCGGCATCCTGGTCGCCGGGCACTTTCAGAGCGCTTTCGATGCGGTGCCCCCGGCCTCCGGGGGAGACGCCGCCGGCGACGGGGAGGCTGCGCAAGGCCCGGACGGCGAGTTCGGCGGCCTGCTGCGGCGCTCGCCGGCCTCGGCCCGGCTCCTCGTGGTGGGCTCCAACGATTTCGCCAGCGACCAGGTGCTCTCGGGCCTGGTGGCCGCCAGCGGCACCCAGTACCTCAGCCCCGTGGAACTCCTTCTCGGCGCCGTGGACTGGGCCCTCGCCGACGGCAGCCTGCTGGAGATCCGCTCCCGCGCCCATTTCAATCGCACCCTGCCGCCACTGGAGGAAACCGCACAGGCGCGCATCGAGTACCTGAACTACGGCCTCGCCCTGGCCCTTCTCGGCCTGATCGCCGTCGTCCATCAGCTGCGCCAGCGGCAGCGTCGCAATCGCTACCGGAGGACCCTCGCATGAACCGTCCCCTGATCCCGGCACTCACCGCCCTGCTGGCCGTGCAGCTGCTGGTGGCGGCGGTGGTCTACTGGCCCGGCGGCGACGACGATGGCGAGGCCGCGCTGCCCCTGCTCGAAAGCGGTGTCGCGGCCCGCGCCGACAGCCTGCGCGTGAGTGACGGCGATGGCGCCAGCGCCCACATCGCCCGCAGCGACGACGGCTGGATCCTCGCCGAAAGCGGCCTGCCCGTGGCCCCGGGGCGGGTCGCCACCCTGCTCAGCGCCCTGGAGGCAGACCCCGGCTGGCCGGTAGCGCAGAGCGACACGGCCCGGGAGCGTTTCGCGGTGGCCGGGGAGGCCTTCGAGCGCCGGGTGGAGCTGCTCGCGGGCGACGATGTCCTGGCCACAGTCTTTCTCGGCACCGCCCCGGGTTTCCGCCGGGTGCACGCGCGCGCAGCAGACAGCGACGCGATCTACAGCATCGATTTCAACGCCTACGACGCGCCGGCGGATGACAGCGGCTGGCTGGACCGCGGCCTCGCTGCAATCCCCGGCCCCGTTGCGGTGCGCTGGGACGGGCACCGCCTCGAACGCAGTGACAACGGCTGGCGCGTCGACGGCACGGCGGTAGAAGACGGCGCCGCCGACAACCTGGTCCACGCCGTGGAGGAGTTGCAGGTGATGGCCGTGGCGGAGGCACCGCCGGCAGCTACGGCTCGAACGCTGGCCGTCGACAGCGACGAGCAGACGACCGAACTCACCCTCGCCGCCGGGGACGAGCTGCACTTCCTGAAGTCGAGCGCATGGACGCCCTGGTTCACGCTCAGCCGCTACGACCACGATCGCATCGTGGACAGCCTGGAGGCGCTGGCGGGCGGCGGCGGCGAGAAAGGTGATACGGAGAGCGCCCGGAAAGACGGCGCAGAGAGCAGCGAGACGGGGGAAGAAAGCGAGCCTGCTGCAGAAGCGCCTTCCGCCTTGCCGCCGCGCCGCTCCCACAGTAACCGCCGTACTCCGCAGGAGAACCCTGCTGTGGGAGGCGCGCCCTCGCGCCGACAGGGCCCGCAAGGGCCCTAAAACTCACCCCT
>CAYFVG010000001.1:30895-50586 GCA_964346365.1 uncultured Alteromonadaceae bacterium | reverse complement strand
TCAGCCGCTCGATAATCGAGGAGAAGTCCCGCGGGCCGTTGCCCTCGGCCCCATGCGCCTCGTAAAGAGCGCGCGCCAGCTGACCCAGCTGGTTATCCACCCCGGCCCGGCCGGCGATATCCATGGCCAGACCCAGGTCCTTGACCATCAGGTCGACCATGAAGCCCGGCCGGTAATCGTTGCTCGCCGGCACCCCCTCCATGACACCCGGGTAGGGGTTGTATACCTCCAGGGACCAGTTGCGGCCGGAGCTGGCCAGCATGATCTCGGACAGCACCTTCGGGTCGAGGCCATTGCGGACCCCCATCTCCAGCGCCTCGCAGCTGCCGATCATGTGGATGGCCAGAAGCATGTTGTTGCAGCCCTTGGCCACCTGCCCGGCACCGGCAGGGCCGGCGTGGAAAATCTTCTTGCCCATGGCCCCCAGGGCCGTGCGCGCCTTCTCGAAGGTCATGGCATCACCGCCGCACATGAAAGCGAGGGTGCCGGCCTTCGCCGCGGCCACGCCACCGGAGACCGGCGCGTCCATGAAGCCGATGCCCCGCGCGGCGGCGGCCTCGCCGACCTCCCGGGCTGAAGGCGCATCGATGGTACTGCAGTCGAGGACCGTCACCTTGCCGTCGAGGTGGGCGAGGAGCCCGTCGTCGCCGAGGTAGAGCCCCTTGACGTGCTTGCCGGCCGGCAGCATGGAGATCACATACTCCGCCCCCTCGGCTGCCGCGGTGGCGCTGTCCGCCACGGACGCGCCCTGCTCCGCCAGTACCGCGCAGGCCTCGGGCACCAGATCGAAGACGGTAACCGAATGGCCCGCAGCGAGGAGGTTGCCCGCCATGGGCCCTCCCATGTTGCCAAGGCCGAGGAAGGCGACATGTGCCATGGTGTGACTCCTTTTATCCTTACAGATCGGCTCTCGTTACAGATCGGCTCTCGTTACAGATCGGTTAGGGGATTCTGCGGCCAGGGCGGCAGGAAGAAGCCGTCCAGCACGTCCTCGGGCACGGCCCGGGAGTGCTCGTACTGCCAGGCCGGCTGCCGGTCCTTGTCGATAAGCAGCGCGCGCACGCCCTCGGCAAACTCGGGGTGGCGGACAATCCGCGTGGCCAGCACCACCTCGGCCTGGAAGGCTTCGCGCAGGGAACTGTGCCGCGTGCGTTCCAGCTGCCGGTCAATCCAGCGCGCCGCCAGCGGCGAGCCGTGGGCCAGGGCATCGCGGGCCTTTGTCAACCACTTGTCGTCCGTGTTCAGGGCAAGGATGTTATCGATAACGTGGTGAATATCGTCGCCATCGGTGAGCCTGCGGATTGTGTCGAGGTGCGGCTGCACCTGCGCCGGCGGCAGCGCCGACACGTCCTCCTCGAATTCCCGCAGCAGGTGGCGGACGAGCCCATGGTTGGCCGCCGGGTCGTCGCTCCAGGGCTGGGCCAGCAGCCGCTCGACCACCGCGTCGCACTTTTCGGCGCCGATAAAGCGATTGGCAAGGCCCAGGAACAGCGCATCCGCGGCGTTGATGTTCGCCGCGGTGAGCGCGAGGAAGCGGCCGGTGCCGCCGGGCATGTGGTTGAGAAACCAGCTGCCGCCGACGTCCGGGAACAGGGCGATGGTCACCTCGGGCATGGCGATACGGGTGGTCGCCGTCACCACCCGGTGCCGACAGCCGGCCAGGATGCCGAGGCCGCCACCCATGACGATGCCATGCCCCCAGCACACGACGGGCTTGGGATAGCTGTGCAGGGTGTAGTTCATGCGATATTCGCGGGCGAAAAACGCCTCCGCGTAGTCGCAGGGCCCGCCCGGGGTCTTGACCGCCGAGGCGTGCAGGGCCTGCACATCGCCACCGGCACAGAAGGCTTTCTCTCCCGCGCCGGCGATGAACACCGCACGGATCGCGGCGTCGTCGCGCCACCGATCCAGGGCCTCCTGGAGCAGGTCGACCATTTCCAGGGTGAGGGAGTTGAGCGTTTTCGGCACGTTCAGGGTGAGCATGCCGACGGCACCGTTGGCCGAGGAGTGCTCGGATACGAGCACCGCTGCGTCGTCGTTCATGAAACCTCCTAACGATTTTTCCAGACGGGATCGCGCTTTTCGAGGAAGGCTTTGACCCCCTCGCGCTGGTCCTCCGTGGAAAACAGCTCGACGAAGCGCTCGCGCTCGCCGACAAGACCCTCCGCCAGGGCCCTGTCGCGGGCCGAGTGAATGAGCGCCTTGCAGTGCGCCACGGACGTCGGGCTCTGCTGCCCGGCCTGCCCGGCGAGGGCGAGGGCACGGTCGAGCGCCTCCCCGGCGGGCACTACTTCCTCGGCGAGACCGATGCGCTCCGCGGTCGCCGCGTCGATGCGCTCGTTGCAGAGGATTATGCGCTTGGCCCAGCCCTCGCCCACCAGCCACGCCAGGCGCTGGGTGCCACCGGCACAGGGTAGCAGGCCCACCCGGGCCTCCGGCAGGGCGAGCTTCGCGTTCTCTGCAACCACCCGCAGATCGCAGGCCAGGGCCACCTCGAGGCCACCCCCCATGGCGAAGCCGTTGACTGCGGCGATGGACACGCCGCGGAAATCCGCCAGCGCCTCGAAGGCCTCACCGAAGAGGCGCCCCATCTCCTCGGCCACGGCGCTGTCGCCGTCGGCAAAGAGCTTGAGGTCCGCCCCCGCGGAAAAGAACTTGTCGCCGGCGCCGGTGAGCACCAGGGCGTAGACGGAATCGGCGGCGTTCAGCTCCGCGACCAGGTCGCGCAGGGCCGGCAGGCTCTCCGTGTCCCAGGTATTCGCGGCGGGGTTGTCGATGGTAACCAGCGCGGTGTGGCCGCGCAGTTCCACCCTGACCTTGTTTGACGTGCTGCTGATCATCGGATCACCTCCAGTGCGCCTTCCATGAGCAGGCGTCGCGCGACGATCACGCGCATGATTTCGTTGGTGCCCTCGAGGATCTGGTGCACGCGGGTATCGCGGACGTAGCGCTCGAGGGGATATTCGCGAATGTAACCGTAACCGCCGAAGAGCTGCAGCGCATCGTTGCAGACCCGGAAGCCCGCATCGGTGCCGAAGCGCTTCGCCATGGCGCAGTAGGTCGTCGCCTGCGGGTCGCCGGCATCCAGCCTGCTCGCCGCCAGGCGGATCATCTGCCGCGCCGCGACCAGCTCCGTGAGCATGTCCGCCAGCCTGAACTGTACACCCTGGAACTCGGCGATCGCATTGCCGAACTGCTGCCGCTCCCGCACGTAGGCCGCGGCCTCGTTCAGGGCCTGCTGCGCCGTGCCGACGCTGCAGGTGGCGATATTGATGCGGCCGCCGTCGAGGCCCTCCATGGCGATGGAGAAACCCTGCCCCTCCGCACCGAGGCGGTTCTCTACCGGCACGCGCACGTTGTCGAAGCTGACCATGCGCGTGGGCTGGGCGTTCCAGCCCATCTTTTCCTCTTTTTTGCCATAGCTGATCCCGGGGGCATCGGCCGGCACCAGCAGCGCCGAGATGCCCTTCGGGCCGGCCTCGCCGGTGCGCAGCATGACCACCAGTACCTCCGTGGCGCCGGCGCCGGAGATGAACACCTTGGCGCCGTTGATGACGTAATCATCGCCATCGCGCTCGGCGCGCGTCCGCAGCGAGGCGGCGTCGGAACCGGCACCGGGCTCGGTCAGGCAGTAGGACGCAAGCGTCGTCCCGGCGACCAGCCCCGGGCACCAGGCCTCGATAATCGACTCGCGGCAGTACTTGCCGATCATGCTCGTGGCCATGTTGTGGATCGTCAGGAAGGCCGTGGTGGTCGTACAGCCGCGCGCCAGTTCCTCGACGATGAGGCTGGCGTCCAGCCGGCCCATGCCGAGGCCGCCGGCGGCCTCCGGGGTATACATGCCCATGAAGCCCAGCTCGCCGGCGGCGGCCAGGGCCTCTCTGGGGAAGATCGCCTCCGCGTCCCAGCGCGCGGCGTTCGGGGCGAGGGCATCCGCGGCGAAGGCGCGTGCGCTGTCCACGAAGGCCTGCTGCTCGGCAGACAGGGTGAAGTCCATGGCCGTTCTCCTTCTACTACTGGCGCTGACTACTGGCTAGCGGAGGTTGATGCTCATGTTCGGCTGGCCGCCGGCACTCGCCGGCTCGGCATGGCGCCAGCGCGCGGTGATCGTCTTGGTCTCCGTATAGAAGCGCACGGCCTGTTTGCCGTAGGGGTGCAGGTCGCCGCGGAAGGAACCGCGCCAGCCGCTGAAATTGAAGAAGGGCAGCGGCACCGGGATCGGGATGTTGATGCCCACGTTGCCGACGGCGACTTCGTGCTGGAACTTCCGCGCCGCGCCGCCGGAGGCGGTGAAGATCGATGTCCCGTTGCCCACTTCGAGGGCGTTGATCCGGGCGATCGCCGCCTCGAGGGTGTCGGCCTGCATGCAGCACAGGACCGGGCCGAAGATCTCCTCCTTATAAATCGACATGTCCGGCGTGACGTCGCTGAAGATCGTCGGACCGACCCAGTTGCCATCGGGGAAACCGTCGACAACGCAATCGGAGCCGTCCAGCAGGCAGGTTGCGCCCTCCTCCTTGCCCCGGGCAATAAGACCCAGCACGCGATCGCGCGCCGCCGGGGAAATCAGCGGCCCGTAGGCAGCGCCGGCATCGTCCCAGGCGCCCGGGCGCGCCTTGCCGACGCGCTCGGCCAGTTCGGGCATCCACGCTGCCGCTTCGCCGACAAACAGCGCCACGGAAATCGCCATGCAGCGCTGGCCGGCGGCACCGACGGAGGCGCCGACGAGGGCGTCGAGAACGCCGGCCCTGTCTGCATCGGGCATGATCACCATATGGTTCTTCGCACCCAGCATGCACTGCACGCGCTTGCCCGCCGCGGTGCCCTTGCGGTAGATGATTTCGCCGACCGGAGAGGAGCCGACGAAGGAGACGGCCTGAATATCCGGATGCGCCAGCAACTGGTCCACCTGCGCCGCACCGCCGTGGACTACGTTGAGGACCCCCCTGGGCGCGCCCGCCTCCGTGAACAGCTCCGCCAGACGCATGGGCGTCAGCGGCACCTGCTCCGAAGGCTTGAGCACGAAGGTGTTGCCGCAGGCGACGGCCATCGGAAACATCCAGAGCGGCAGCATCGCCGGGAAATTGAACGGTGTGATGCCGAGGCAGACGCCCAGCGGCTGAGTGAGGCTGTAGCTGTCGATACCGCCGGCGACGTTTTCCACGGTCTCACCCATGAGCAGGGACGGAATGTTCGCCGCGTGCTCGACGACCTCGATACCGCGCCAGACGTCGCCCTTGGCGTCCTCGAAGGTCTTGCCCGTGTCGCGGGCGAGGAGCTCGCCGAGTTCGTCGTGGTGCGCCTTGAGCAGGGCCTGGTAGCGCAGCATGAGGCGGGCGCGCTCCGGCACGGGCACCTCGCGCCAGCTCTGGAAAGCCTCCTTCGCCGCGGCGACGGCGACGTCGACCTCATCCGCTGTGGCGATGGGCACCTCGGCGAGGACGGACTGGGTGGCCGGGTCGAGCACCGGCAGCTTCTCCTGGCTGCTGCTCTGGGTGAACTCGCCGTTGACGAACAGCGGAACCTGGGTGGGCATGGTGTACCTCATTAGCGACTGTGGCTGGCAGAGTGTGGACGTTATCACCGGCCACGCCCGGTCGCCATTGGCGTCATTGACGAAATTGGCAAACATCACGGATGCGCTCGAGTCTTCCTGCGCGTTCTCCCGTGCCTAGCGGGCCGCGGTAAAACGCTGACGCCGAAGACGGCAGCAATACGGTATGCTCCGGCCATGACAACGCCTCCCCAGCGACCCGCCCCTCGCCACAGCCACCGCCGCCGCACCCGGCCGGGTGCCGCCTCCCTGCTCCTCGCACTCGCCGCCAGCGCCGCGGCGGCTGCACCGGTCCCCGCGGCCACGTCGGACGCCCTCGCCGTCACTATCCCGCTGCGGCTGGACACAGTGCTTCTGCAGCGGCTGCTGGAGCGGCAGCTGTTCACCGGGGCCGCGGGCACCCACGACCTGCTCGGTGCCACCGGCGGCTGCAGCACAATCACACTGAGTGAGCCTTCACTCACACCTGAAGGCAGTCAGCTTGTGCTGCTCGCCGGGGTAAAGGCCCGTCTGGGGGTCGGCACGGCGGACGCCTGCAGACCGCTTCTGAGCTGGCAGGGGCGCCTCGGCCTCGCGGGTACGCCGGTCCCGCGCGACGCGGGCACCGCGATCGGCTTCGAACCGGCGCGCACCTGGCTGCTGGACCGCGAGGGCGAGCGGCTCCCCGCCGGTCATCAGCTGCAGCAGCTGGCGGAGGCAGGCGCCTCGTCCTTCTTCAGCCGCTACCACGTGGATCTGCGGCCGCAGCTCGACGCGCTGCAAGGGCTGCTGCCCGCGGTTCTGCCGAGCCAGTCCCGAACGCAGATCGAGACCCTGCTCGACGGTCTCCGACTGACAGCGCTGGAGGTCGACAGCAGCGGCATCACCGCGGCCGTGCAGGTCGCCCTCGAACCCGCCACGGAACCGGCCGGCGAGCCGCCGCCGACCTCGCCCCTCTCACCGGAGGAAATCGCAACCTGGCAGGCCCGCTGGCAGCAGATGGACGCCCTGCTGGTCCTGGCGGTAAAGCACTACGCAGCGGCGACCGGGCTGCAGCCACTGCGCGAAGCCCTGCTGGACGTGCTCATCGAGAGCCGCTATCGCCTGGACGACATGCTGGCATCGACGGCCCAGGGCGATGCGGACCCGGTGCGCGCCTGGTTCCTCGACAGCTGGCAGTCGCTGGCGCCCGTCCTGCGCCAGATCGCCCTCGAGCAGCCGGGCGAGGAGCTGTTGCTGTTACTCAGCGCGCTCGCCGCCACCGATGCGCTGGCCGCCCTGGACGAGCTCGGTCCATCGATCGGCCTGGATATTTCCACGGACGGTCTGCGCCGCCTGGCCCGGCTGGTCAGCGGCCGGGAAGGCGACAGCCTGCTGCGCTACTCCGGTGAGCTGGATCCGGCCCTGGAACGCATTTTCCGCGACGTCCTGGCGGCCCCGGTGCCCACGGGCTGGCGCCTGGATCTGTCGCCATTCCCGCGGGCGGTCGCCTCCCCCGCCGACCGCCTCAATCGCTGGGCGCCGAAGCGGGAGGACCTTGCCGACTATCTTCCCCAGGTCGCCGCGCTCCTCGAAGCGTCGACCCGAGCCACCCTCGCTGACCGCGACCTGGAACCGGCACACCGCGAGCTGTTCCGGCACCTCGTCCTGGCGACGGCCTGGCAGGAAAGCTGCTGGCGCCACTACGTGGTGAGCGACGACCGGAAGCTGGTGCCGCTGCGCTCCGGTACCGGTGATGTCGGCCTGATGCAGATCAACGAACGGGTGTGGCGCGGCTTCTACGACCAGCAGCGCCTGCGCTGGGACATCGCCTACAACGGCAGCGCCGGAACGGAGGTCCTGCTGGACTACCTGCTGCGCTACGCCCTGCGCAAGGGAGAGCACCGGCAGCCCGGCGGCACCAGCAACCTCGCCCGGGCCGCCTACGCTGCCTACAACGGCGGCCCGAGCCGGCTCACACGCTACCGCGATGACAGCGCCTCGACCTACGGCAAGAAAGTCGACAGGGCCTTCTGGGAAAAGTATCGGGCGGTCTCTGCGGGCAACGAGCTGGCTGTCTCGCAGTGCCTCGGCGGCAACCTCACCGGCCGCGCGGTTGCCCGGCCCGGTGACGGCGACCGCGGCCCGTCCGCCAGCGGCGGCGGGGCGCCGGGTGCGTTTACACTGCAGCTCGGCGCCTTCGGCACCCGCGCCGCGGCGAGCCGTTTCATCGACCAGCACCGGCTGCCCGGAAGCCCGCGGCTGCAGCGGCGAAGCAGGAACGGCGAGACACAATACCTCGTGCTGTACGGCAGCTACCAGACGCGGGCCGCAGCCGAGGCAGCCAGGGGAGAGCTGGCGGGCCTCGATGCCTGGGTACGCCCGGAGCAGGACCCGAAAGCAACCGTGGGCGACTGATTGCACGGGGCAAAACACCAGGGAAGGGCAAGTTCCCTGCAGAGGCTGGGCTTTCCCGGTTGACTGTATCGCGGCCGCGGGCCTCAGCTTCGGCGAGGTCAGCCGCAGCGCCGACACCGTGAGCTACCGGCCAGCAGCCCCTGTCGCAGTGCTGGCCAGGTTCGACGGTGCGCTCGCCGGGCGGTTCGTGCGTAGCATAGCTATCTATCGGGCATGCAGCGATCGCAACGCCCGGAACCCGACCGGGCCAGTGCGGTCGTAACTACTTAAAGAAGCCGGTGAACCTACCATGAGCCATGAACAACAGGTGCTGAACGGCGATTTCCGCCAGCGCCTGGCCATCGATACCCAGGACCTGCCGTGGACGCCCAGCCCCGGCGGCCAGGTGCAGCGCAAGCGCCTGCACCTGGTCGGCCGCGCTGAAGCGGGGCAGGTCACGTCTCTCGTACGCTACGAACCCGGCGCCGAGTTCCCGCGCCATGACCACCCGGAAGGTGAGGAAATTCTCGTCCTCGACGGCGTCTTCTCCGACGATCGAGGCCACTGGCCGGCAGGCACCTACCTGCTCAACCCCGAGGGCTACTCCCACGCGCCCTACTCCCGGGAAGGCTGCACGCTGTTCGTGAAGCTTCGCCAATACCCGGGCAGCGACCGCGACAAGGTCGCGGTGCAGACCGCCGACCAGCCCTGGCGCGGCAGCGTGCGCAAGGGCGTGGCCTGGAAGAAGCTCTACGCCCAGGCCCCCTACGCCGACTCCGCGCGCCTCGAGCGCTGGGAAGACCCGTCATCCCTGGGCACCCTGTCCTTTCCGGCGGGGGCCGAGATCCTGGTGCTCTCAGGTGCCTTTGCGGACGTCCACGGCACCTACCGGCGCTGGGGCTGGCTGCGCATCCCCGCCGGCGGCACGCTGACGCCCACCGGCGGCGAGTACTGCGAACTGTACGTCAAGGAGGGCGGCTTCACCTACCTGCGCGAGGCGGCCTGAGGCGGAAGCCGCCGGCGACACTCTGCGGTCCCCCGACCCGTGCTCAGTCGCCGGTCCAGCGCCGGACCTCCTCGCTGTGCAGGCCGAAGAGGTCCAGGGCGCGACCGGCGCTCTGCGTCACCATAGCGTCCACGCTGGCAGGACGGGTGTAGAAGGCGGGCACCGGCGGCGCGACAACCGCACCCATTTCCGCGAGCCGCGTCATGGTCTGCAGATGACCCAGGTGGAGGGGGGTCTCCCGCACCATGAGCACCAGCCGCCGCCGCTCCTTGAGCACCACGTCCGCCGCGCGGGTCAACAGTGTCGAGGTGACGCCGCTGGCAATCTCCGACATGCTGCGGATGGAGCAGGGGGCCACCAGCATGCCGGCCGTGAGAAAGGAACCGCTGGCGATGGCGGCGCCCACATGCTTGACCGGGTAGCAGACGTCCGCGAGGGCCTGCACCTCTTTCGCTGTCATGTCCATTTCAGAACGCAACGTGAGCTCCGCGGACTTGCTCATGACCAGGTGCGTCTCGACGCCGGCGGCCCGCAGCTGCTCCAGGGCGCGCACGCCCAGGGCGATGCCGGAAGCACCGGTGATGCCGACGATGAGGCGGCGACGGCCCTCAGTCACCGAGCCGCTCCAGCATCGTGCGCATGCGCTCGTGGAGGAGGTTGACCGCCTGCAGCGGGCGCACCATCACTTTGAACTCGCTGATCAGGCCCTCGCCGTTAACGGTGATGATGTCGACACCATTGATGTCGATGCCGTCGACGGTGCAGCTGAACTCGAGTACGGCGTGGGGCGCAGCCACGACCTCCTTGAGGTAGCGGAAGCTGTCGTTGAAGACGTGCATGGCGCCGGTGAGGTACAGGGCCGTGCGGTCCCGGCCGGCCTGCGGCGTGTGCACAACGGGCGAGTGGAAGACGCAGTCCGCGGCGAGGATTTCCCCGAGCCGGGACGGGTCCCGGGCCGCGAGCATGTCATGCCATGTGGAGAGTACCTGCATCGCCCTGCGCCAGCTGAAAACAGCCCGTAAGCATGGCACAGGGCCCGCGCCAGCTCAAATGCGCTGCGCCGGCGACGGCAGCTGCGCTCAGCGGAGAGCGGCGAGGAACTCGTCGATGGCCGCGAGCGCTGCGGGCTCCGTAAGCATCGGTGCGTGGCCGACCCTGGGCACCTCCACCGCGCGCAGGTCCGCGTCGCGCTCGCGCATGCGCGCCACGCAGTCTGCGGCGAGGAGGTCCGACAGCTCCCCACGGATCACCAGCATGGGCACCTGTGCGGCGGCGTCGAAGACCGGCCAAAGATCCGGCGGCACCGCGCCGGTCTCCTCCGGATCCGCCATGGCCTCGGCGATGGCCGGGTCATGGGCGAGCACCGGGACGCCGTCCCGCTCCACGTAAAGGTTGCGGGCAAAGGCGAGCCAATCGTCATCGCCGTAGTCCGGGAAGGCGATCCCGTTGATCTCCCGGGTCTTCGCCACCGCTTCGTCCCAGCTCGTCACCGGCGGGTTCTTGCCGACGTAGCGCTGGATGCGGGCGAGCCCCGCCGGGTCGATCTCCGGGCCGATATCGTTGATCACCATGCCGGCAAAACGCGCCGGCTGCTGCGCCGCCATAAGAAAGCTCATGAGGCCGCCCAGAGAGGTACCGATGAGCGCCACCCGCTCAAGACCGAGCTCGTCGAGAAGCCGGAACATGTCCCGGACATAGGTCGGCGGTGTGTAGTTGCCGGGCACCGGGTCCCAGGCGGAGCGACCGCGGCCACGCTGATCCACCGAGATAACCCGCCGCTCCCGGGCCAGGTGCTCGGCAAGGCCGGCGAAGTCCGCGGAATTGCGCGACAGGCCATGCATGCACAGCACCGGCAGCGCAGTGCCGCCGGGCCCCGGGTAGTCGCGGGCGTAGAGGCGCAGGCCGTCGGCGCTGTCGTACCAGTGGTCGCGATAGTCAGCCATAGCGGCGGTCTCCATAGCGTTCGCGCAGTTCGCGCTTGAGCATTTTGCCGTTGGGGTTGCGCGGCAGCGCCTCCACCAGCAGGAGGTCCGCGAGGCGCTGCTGCCTGCCGAGCTCACCGTTGGCCCAGGCCAGCAGCTCGCCGGCGTCGACCCCCGGCGCCGCGGGCACCACGAGGGCCAGCGGTGTCTCGCCCCAGCGTTCGCTGGCGGCGGCAATGACCCCGGCGTCGTCGATGGCCGGGTGCGTCACCAGCACCGCCTCGATGTCCTGCGGGTAGATGTTCTGGCCCCCGGACAGGATCATATCCTTCTTGCGGTCGACGATGTACAGGAAGCCCTCGGGGTCGATGTAGCCGATGTCCCCGGAACGCAGCCAGACCCCGCCGCCCTGGTCGACGTAGCGCGCCGCGGCATTGGCTTCCGGCCGGTGCCAGTAGCCGGGCATGGTGATGCGCCCGCGGGAGACGATCTCCCCGGCCTCGCCGGGGGCGCAGGGACGGTCGTCGTCGTCGATCACGGCGATATCCGTGCCGATGAGCGGCCGGCCCACGGAGTCCCAGCGGCCCTCGGCGTCCTCCGGTTCGAGGGTGGTGATAATGCCCTCGGTGAGCCCGTAGAGCTCGACGATGCCGCAGGGGAACGCGGCGAAGACGTCGCGCTTGAGCCCTTCCCGCAGCGGCGAGCCGCAGCTCATCATGGCGTGCATGCCCGAGAGGTCGCGGGGCCGCTTTTGCTGCTCGGCAATCGCGCGCTGGAACTGGATCGGCACCATGGCCGTGTGGGTGATGCCGTCCCCCTCGACCGCATCGAGGAAGGCGCCGGCGTCGAAGCGCTCGTGCACCACCAGCGTGCCGCCGGCGAGGAGCGTGGTCAGCATCGCCACCCAGGAGATGTTCGAGTACAGGCCGATGGTCAGCAGCGTGCGCGCGGCGCCGTGGTAGCGCAGGGCGATGGCCAGATCGTAGGCCCAGTCCCGCCGGCCCCGGTGCGTGTGCAGGATGCCCTTCGGCAGGCCGGTGGTACCGGAACTGTAGATGATATTGAGGGGCGCCTCCGGGTCGAGCTCCCGGGCCGGGCCCGGCACCGTTTCCGGCCGGCCCGCGCAGAGTTCATCGATGCTGTCCCAGCCATCGCCGCCCTCGCCGCTGGTGAGCCAGAGAACGACGCTGCCGGGGAGGCGCCGGCGCAGGGCCGCGAGCCGGGGTTGCTGGTCGGCGGTCACCACCAGGGCGCGGACACCGCCATCGACGAGCATGGCGACCACGGCGTCGTCGTTGACGGAGAGATTCAGGGGCACGGACACGGCGCCGGCGGCGAGGGTCCCGAAAAGCGCCTGCACCATGGGCAGGCCATTGCTCATGACCACACCCACGCGGTCGCCGGGGACGATGCCGCGGCTGAGAAGGCCGTGGGCGAAGCGGTGGTTGGCCGCGCAGAAGGCGGCCCAGTCCAGCGTTTTCCCCGCGCAGCAGACCGCCGGATGCGGCGCCCGCCACTTGCCGTGGAGGGCGAGGATTTCCGGCAACAGCGGTGCCGGGGACGGGAAACGGTCCACGATGGCTCTCCAGCGTTGAGCGGTCTGCGGCCGGCGTGGCGGCCGCAGGCCCGGGCCGACTCAGAAGCGGTACTCGACGGTCGCCGTCCAGGTCCGCGGCGGCCCGAAGAACACCGTCGCATTGTCCTCGATACCGAGGGCCGACGGGCAGCCCGAGGTCGCCGCAAAACCGAAGCAGTAGCCGGCGGTACGGTACTCCTCGTCACCGAGGTTCTTGCCGTGCAGCCCCACCAGCCAGCTCTCGTCCGTGGACAGCCAGGTGATGCTGGCGTTGTAGAGGCTGTAGGCCTCCTGGTCGATGAACTCGTTGGGTATCTCGAACTGGGTGATATCGCCCTTGTAGGACCAGTTCGCGGAGACGCGCAGGTCACCGCCGGCGAGGGGCACGTCGTAGTTGAAGGCCAGGTAGGCCATTTCTTCCGGCGTATTCTGAATGGCCCGCTGGCCCGCAACATTCTGGCCCTCGACGATGTACTCCTTGATCTCCGTGTCGAGGAGGCTCAGGGCATACTGGGCGCTGAAGTTCTCCGTGAACAGAAAGCTGCCCTCGACCTCGAGGCCGCTGATCTCCGATTCGCCGGCGTTGGTGACGGTGCCGACGAAGCTGTCATTGACACCGTCGCCGTCGCTGTCCACGCCCACGGAGCCGGGGATCTGCATGTCCGAGTACTCGCTGTAGAACACGGCTACATTGGTGAGCGCGCGTCCCTCCCACCAGGTGGCCTTCAGCCCCGCCTCCCAGGAGTCGAGTTCCTCCGCGTCAAAGCCCTCCTCCACGGCGGGGGTCGAGAAGTTCGCGCCCCGCGGGTCGAAGCTGCCGGCCTTCCAGCCCTTGCTGTAGCCCGCGTAGACGGTGGCGTCCTCGGTCAGCCTGTAGCTGACGTTGAAGCGCGGCGAGGTGTCGTCGTAGGTCTGGTCCGCCTCGTAGTCCGAGGTCACCGCCAGCAGCTGCGCGCTGTCGTTGCCGAAAAAAGGCGAGCCGGTGCCGAGATAGGCTGCGCGGAAGATATCCGCGCGGCGCTCGTCCTCCGTGTAGCGTACGCCCACGGCAACGGACAGACGATCGGTGAGGCTGTAGGTGACGTCACCGAACACGGACCAGGCCTCCGTCTCGACCACGCCGCCGGTGTAGGCCGTGACCGGGCCGATCTGCCCGAGCACCACGTCGAAGTCGTTGGCGGCCTCGGCATCCAGGTAGTAGTAGCCCAGCACCGCGTTGACCCGGTCGGTGTTCCAGAGCAGCTGGAACTCCTGGCTGAACTGCTCGTTGTCGTAGATCACCGGCGCGTCGAAGTCCGGCACCGCCAGGCTGTCGAAGTCGATCACCGACTCGGTGAAATCCTCCCGGTCCGCGGTAATCGAGCGCAGCGTGATCGTCTCCGTGACATCCCAGTCGACGGAGACCATCCAGCCCTCGTTCTCGACGCTGTTATTGCCGTTGATGCCGGCAGTGGTGGGCAGGTTCGCGGCGCCGGCGGTGCTGTCGAAGACGTCATCGAGCACCGGCGCGCCGCTCGCCGCGCCCGGGAAGGGGCGCCAGCCGGCGACGGGGTTGGAGTCGTCCTCGGTCTTGTCGTAGGCGAGGCGCACCAGCAGCCGGTCGCTGGGCTCGAACTCGGCGGAGAGCCGATAGCCGAGGATGTCCTTGTTGTACTGGTCCTCCCCGGTGGTGAAATTGTCCCCGTAGCCGTCGCGCTGGAAGGAGGCCACGGTACCGCCGATGCGGAAGCTGTCGCTCACCGGGACGGAGACGGTGCCGACGAGATCCACCTGGTCGTAGGCGCCATAGGAGCCGCGCACCCGGCCCTCGAACTCGTCGGAGAGGCGGCGGGTGACGTACTTGATCGCCCCGCCCACCGCGTTGCGGCCATAGAGCGTGCCCTGCGGGCCGCGCAGCACCTCGATGCGCTCGACGTCGTAGATGTCGAGCATGGTGCCCTGGGGCCGCGCCAGGTAGACGTCATCCAGGTACAGGGCCACACCCTGCTCAAAGCCCGCCAGCGGATCCTGCTGGCCGACACCGCGGATGAAGGCGGTCAGGGTGGTGTTGGTGGCCCGGGACGGCTCCAGGGTGACACTGGGGAGGGATTGCGCCAGCTCCGAGATGTCCGTGGCGCCGCGCAGGGCCAGCTCCTGGCCCGTGAACGCGGTCACGGCAATCGGCACGTCCTGGAGGCCCTCCTCACGGCGCCGAGCGGTGACGACGACCTCTTCCAGGGCGAGGGACTTTTCCTGCGCCAGGGCCTGCACGCCCGGGAAAGCCAGGGCCGAGCCGGCGGCGATGGCGGCAACAAGGGGATGACGAACGGGGGCTCGTTTCATGGCGGACACCTTTTCACGCGCAACGATCATGCGTCGCGCATTCGTTATGAATTATTGGACGCCACCTGCCGGCGACGCTTTTCAACGTCCGTTGAACACTTATGAGGCTATTCAACGACCGTTGAATTGTCAAGGTATCGGAGCACTCAGAACGTGTGGCGCAGGCCGAGGACGATCCGGTCGCGGTCCGCGAACTGACCGAAGAGGCCCGCCCGCGCGCCCGTAAACCAGTCGCCGCTCAGATAGACCGTGCTGTTATCGCCGAGATCGTAGGCCAGGCGCAGCCGGTAGAGATCGTCGCCGTCGTCGAGGCTGTGGTACCAGCGCGCTTCGACGCGCGCGGTGTCGTAGGCAAAACCGCGGCGCAGAAATACGGTGGCGATGCGGTCGCGGTCCGGGCGCACCAGCCCGGGCGGCGCGTCGACCACCTCGTCCCAGAGGAACTGCAGGTTGAGCAGCAGCCCGAGGGGGCCGTTGATATCGGCGGCGACGCCGGCAGAGGCCTGGTCCGCCCGCGCGGTCTGCAGGCCGTCCGCCCCCCGCGTGTTGAAGACCCGCGACGGCTGCAGTGCCGCCTCGGCGCGCAGGGCGACCGATCCCAGGGCCGTCTCCGCACTGACCCCGAAAAGCTCGCGGCGCTCGTGGAAGCGCTCCAGCACCACGCCCTGCCCGGCGCCGCGCAGGCGCCCCAGCGGTTCGTGATCGCTGCCACTGTAGCCGAGCAGGCTGACATCCAGTCCGCCGAAGCTGCGGGACAGCCGAAGGCCCAGGGCACCGTCCTGCGCTGCGCCGCGCCCGCGGTCCATGACCACCGGCGGCGCGGGCCCCCCGGGGCTCGCGCCGTAGCGGAAGCGAGGCGCCGTCAACTCGAACCAGGCCCCGGGTTCAGGCACCTCGTGGGCGCTGTAGTCGGGGAGCAGGGCGGCCTCGACCCGCCAGGCGCCGGCGAAGACATCGAGGTAGGCGGACCACAGGCTGATGCGGGAATCGCCGAAGTCGTCGAGGATGAATTCGCGGAAACTCTGCGGATTCAGCACGTCGAGCACCTTGATACCATCGAGCCGGCCCCAGACCAGCTGCTGTTTTCCAAGG
Source organism: uncultured Alteromonadaceae bacterium (assembly GCA_964346365.1). GTDB lineage: Bacteria > Pseudomonadota > Gammaproteobacteria > Pseudomonadales > Halieaceae > Pseudohaliea. Next base: position 34,759 of record CAYFVG010000001.1, on the reverse strand, counting down.
CGGGCAAGGCCCCCGGCGAAGCGCCGCTCCCAATAGGCATCGCGCAGTTCGAGGGTTCCCGCCGACCCGACCGTCGCCGGCCGGGCGGCGGGGGCATAGCTGTGCAGGGAGGGCGTGCCCGGTTCCAGTTCGTCCTCGCCGTCCAGGCGCAGCCGGGCCGACAATACGAGGCTGCTGCTTGCCGTGAGGTCGAGCTCGACGCGGGGCACGGCTTCGCCGAGCAACTGCATCGCGTCGCCGGCGCCGGCCTCCAGCCCGATACTGAGATCCACCGGCATCTGCACTGAGCGCAGGGTCTGTGCCGCGCCGGGAGGCACTCCGAGCAGGGCGACAATGCCCAGGAGCGGCGCCAGCGCGCCCCTCACGGCATCAGGGTCCGGGGCAGACCCCGGCCGAGGGCCGTCGGCTGGAAGACCTCGGCGGGCAGGCCATCCGGGTAGGTCACCTCCCGGTAGCGAAAGCGGGTTTCGTGGTCCGTCTGGTGATTGACGACCTGGATGTCCGTGGCCGTCCAGATGCCCTCGCTTTCAACCGCGGCGTGCACGGTGACCGTCTTCAGGGGTGCGCCATCGACATCGTGGAAGCGAATCTCGCGGAACAGCCAGCTCGCGGGATCGACGAGCGCCTCGAAGCCCCCGTAGCCCAGCTCGCCGGCCACACGCTCGGAGCTGGCCGCACCGGACAGGCGCAGCAGTTCGGCGCCGTCGACCGTGACGCTACCGCCGTAGACAAAATCGTAGTCTGACAGCTGCAGCTTCAGCTCGGACTGGATGTCCTCGTAGGTGAAGTCGGTGCCGAGAAAGTAATCGCCGCGATCAGCTGCGGGAATCCGACGGACCTTGCGCGTGGCGGGCAGGTACAGCCAGCGGTCGTCAGCGCGGCCATCGGCGCGATAATCGCGGCTCAGGAAGGTCACATCCCTCACCGACTTCGGCGCCAGGTAACTGAAGCGCGTGGTGCGGGCCTCATCATCCCGCTGCTTCAGGACCAGCGCGGCGCGCTCCCGGGTCCTGCCGCGGCGATCGGTGATAACGATATCGATAACCCGACGGGTGGCGTCCCCCTCCGCGCGCTCGCCAACGCGGCCGGCGACGGCCTCACCCGTCCAGTCTTCAGCCCGGCTGTAGTCCACGAACAGCACACCGGCAACCAGCACCAGGGCGGTGACCGCCGCGCCGCGGGCAATGCCGGCCCGGGGCGCAAAGGCATGCCGATGCAGCCTGCGGCCGAGAGCGAAAAACGCCGGCACCAGGACCAGGGCGCTGAGGTAGCTGCCGAGGGATGCCAGCGCCACGAGACCGCCGAAGCGCTGCAGCGTCGGCAGGTCGCTGGTCATGAGCACCGCGAAGCCGAGGCCCAGGGCCAGGGCGTTGAACAGGCAGGCCCTGGCGGTCAGGGGCAGCGCGTGGTCGACGGCCAGGTGAATGTCCTCGTCGTGGAGTTTCAGGGCCTCGTGGAGCTTGTCGATGAGATGAATGGCGAAGTCGACGCCGACGCCGATGGCGATGGCGGCGAACATGGATGTCGCCGGTTCGAGGTAAACGTCGAAAAAGGCCATCGCGGCATAGAGCAGGAGTACGGTGACGCTCACCGGCAATACCGCGACGATACCGGAACTCACGGAGCGGAACACGAGCACCGAGGTCACCAGCACCAGGGCGAGCGACAGCAGGACGCCGGCGAAATGGGAGCGCTGCAGACTGCTCATCCAGTGGTAGCTGAGATTGACGTCGCCGCTGAGCCGGGCGCGCATACCCGGCTCGTTGAACTCTTCCCGAAGGTAGCGCTGCAGGGCCTCGACGGTCTGCCGGTTGCGGCTGAAGTGGGGCTCGTCGAGCACCCCGCGGAGCAGCGCCCGCTGGTAGTCCATATCGATCTCTTCCTCGAAATCCGTAGGATCCCCGGAGGACTCGTACACCAGCAGGTATTGCGCGATGGCGGTGTCCGCGAGAGGAAGGGGCCGCTCGGCGCCGCGCTCCGGCGGCAGTTCCTCGAGGGCGAGGTGCAGCTGTGCCAGGTAGTCGACAATGGACACGGTCTTGCCGACGTGGGGCAGGCTCTCGAAGTACGCCTGGAGCTCGGCAACCTTGGCCATGCGCCGGGCGCTGAGCAGCCCCTCGGGCTCATCGGTCGCGATGACCACGTCGAGAAAACCGCTGCCGGCAAAGGTGTCGTTGATCACCTGGTCGGCCTTGTAGATAGGCTCGTCGCTGGCAAAGTTGTCGACCTGGGACCGGTCGATGCGCAGCTGCGACGCCTGCAGACTCAGCAGCACCAGCGCCGCGGCGAAGGCACCGATCACCCAGAGGTGACGGCGTGCGGCGAGCGCGCCGAGGTGGGCGAGGGCCCGTCCGATACCGCTGGGTTCGTTGTGCTCCCAGGAGGCAAAGGCGGGGCTCGGCGCCGGTCGCAGCAGCAGCAGGACATTGGGCAGGGAGAACATCGAGAACAACCAGGCGAGGGCAATGCCCACCGCCGCAAAGCAGGCGAAGAACGTAATGGGCGGCATGATGGACATGGCGGCGATACCCAGGAAGCCGGCGACGGTGGTCAGGCTGGTCAGGGTGATCGGTCGGGCCATTGCGGTCATGGCCGCGATCACGAGCTCCCGGGTATCCGCCTCCGGCGCGCGCGCCCGCGCCTGGTAGTAAGCGGACAGGATGTGGATGGAATCGGCCACCGACACGGCGACGATGATCACCGGCAGGGCGTTGGTAATCGCGTAATAGGGCACGCCGAGCCACGCCATGAGCCCGAGCGCCCCGCCGGCGGCGCCCGCGACGACAAGGAGCGGCCCGGGCAGGGCGGACGCCCGGCGGAAGGCCAGGAAAATGAACCCGAGCACGAGAGCGAAGACCATCGGCTGCAGCCTGCGGGCATCGCGATCGATATAGGTGCTGAGGTAGCCGCTCACGGCGCCGGGCCCGGCCACGTGCAGAGCCACACCCGGCACCGCGAGGCGGTCCGCCAGCGCCAGCGCCGCCTCGTAGCTGTCGCTGGCATGGGTGGCGTCCTCGAGCTCGGCCATGATCACAGCCGCGCGCCCGTCGGCGCTGACCAGGGAATCCCGGTGCGGCGGCATGGAGCGCCAGCGCAGCAGGCTGTCCCGGGCCGCCGCCGGATCCATGCCGGCGGCATCGATGTAGGGGTCGACCAGCACCGCGCCCGCCTCACCGCGGATCGACGACTCCGTCGCCAGGCTGCTGACACGGCCGCGACGCACATTGGGCAGGCGCTCCAGTTCCGCAGTCAGCCGGGCGATCAGGTCGAGCGCCTCGGGCGTAAACACGCCATCCCCGCCCTCGAAAACCACGGCAACGGCCAGGGCGTCGGAAATGCCGAAGACCTCCTCGACCACGGCATCGGCGACCAGCGACGGATGGTCCGGCGGGATGAACGCCTTGACCGAGGTGTCCTTGACCAGTTGCGACAGGCCGGCCGCCAGCACCAGGAGCACCGCGATGCTCGCCACGAGAAGCGCACGGGGATAGCGGGTGATCGCCGCAAAGATCCTGCGGGTGGAAGCCTCGTCCAGTACCGGCATAGCTGCCCTCCCCGGCGCCCCTGCGCCGCAGCACCCTCAGACTAGGTGCCTACTGCCCGCCTCCGAATAGGGGCTGCTACCTAATTTTCGCCACCGCGAAGCTTGAGCCCTCCGCGAGACCCGGCTATGTTTGATGTTCAAAATTTGACGAGTCCGTCCGCGATGCCCGGTGCGGTTCCCCTCCTGGAGCGCGATGACGCGCTGCAGACGCTGAAGGCTCTGGTCACTGCCAGCGGGGCACAGTGCGGCCAGCTGGCAGTCATCTCCGGGGAGGCGGGCATCGGCAAGTCGTCCCTGGTGGCCGCCCTCGCGGCGTCCCT
>CAYFVG010000001.1:19103-30795 GCA_964346365.1 uncultured Alteromonadaceae bacterium | reverse complement strand
CAGGAAAAGGCGCAGGAAAAGGCGCGGGAAAAAACGGCGGAAGGCGCAGAGGGCAGCGCGGACGTCAGCATCGTTGCGTGGGGTCAGTGCGACGACCTGTTCACACCGCGCGAGCTCGGACCGTTTCACGACATGGTGGAGCACCTCGGCGCAGAGGTCCGCCAGGCGTTCGATGACGGCAGCCCGCCGGCAGTGCTGTTCCCCGCGGTCCTGCGGGCCCTCAACCGCCTGCCAGCCGGCAGCGTGCTGATCTTCGAGGACCTGCACTGGGCCGACACTGCCTCACGGGATCTGCTCAAATTCATCGCCAGGCGGCTACGGCCGCTCCGCGTGACCCTGGTACTCACCCACCGCCCCGATGAGTCCGTCCTGGCGGCACCGCTGGCGTCGCTCCTCGGCGATCTGCCGGCAGAGATCACTACGAGGATCGCGCTGCCGCCCTTGTCGCAAGAGGCTGTGGAGACACTCGCGGCAGGGCTCGGGCGGGATGGCGGCGAGCTGTTCCGCACCACCGCGGGCAATCCCTTTTTCCTGTCGGAGATCCTTGCGCAACCGGTCGCGGACGAGGCGCTGCCCGCCTCCATCCGCGACGCGGTGCTGAGCCGGGCGGCGCGCTGCAGCACCGGGGAACGGGCGCTCCTCGATGCGCTCTGCGTCGCCCCGGATCCGGTGCCCCTGCCGGTCATCGAGCAGCTCATGGGCAGCGAGGGCCTGGCGGCGTGCGCAGCCCTGGAGCAGCGGGGCCTGCTCCTGCGCGACGGTACCGATGGCCTGCGTTTCCGCCATATGCTGGCGCGTCGCGCTATCTTCGATGCGCTGGCGAGCCCGGAGCGCTATACATCCCATCGGCGTCTGCTGGAGGCCTATCTGGCCCTCGGCGATCCGCTCAACCCGGAACGGATCGTGCACCACGCCGCGGCCCTCAACCACGCCCGCCTGATCCTCGAGTTCGCACCCCGGGCGGCGGCGCGGGCGGCGGCGCGCGGCGCCTGCAGGGAAGCGGCAGCGCAATTGGCCCTTGCCCTCGAGCACGCCGATCAGGCAGCTCCGGAGCTCGCCGCCCGGCTCTACGAGGACTGGGCCTACCAGACCAGCCTGTTCGAGATCAGCGATCGGGTCATCGCGGCCCGGCGGGAGGCGATCGCGCGCTGGCGGGCCCTGGGACGCCCGGAGCGGGAGGGTGACAACCTGCGCTGGCTCTGGCGTCTGTTCTGGTATCGCGGCGAGGTCGATGCCGCCGCGGCGGCGGCGCGGGAATCCCTGGCCGTGCTGGAGGCCATCCCGCCGTCCCCGGAGCTGGCCAGCGCCTATGCCCTGCGCGCGCAAATGAATCTGCTGCGCGGGCTGCGCGCCGAGGCCATCGCCTGGGGCGGGAAGGCCATCGCCCTCGCGGAATATCTCGACGACGAGAGCACGCGGATACCGGCGCTGGTGACCATGGCCACGGCGATGCTGTTCGATGGTGACGAGGCAGGCTGCTCCCTCATGGAGCAGGCCCTCCCGGCGGCCGTCGCCCACGGCCTGCACGAGGAGGCGGCGCGGGTCTACACCAACTATTCCGAATACGCCATCGTCACCGGCGCCTGGCCGCTGGCCGAACGCCTGGTCGGCGAGGGCCTTGCCTTCGACAGCAAGCACGGACTCGATGCCTGGATCACCTATCTCCAGGGCCGCCATGCGCAGTTGCGCCTGCGCCAGGGGCGACTGGAAGAGGCGGAAACGCTTGCCCGCGCGGCGTTGCTGGAGGGAGGGCAGACGGTGCTCATGCGCCTCCCCGGGCTGACTGCGCTCGCCACCGTCCGCTCCCGCCTCGGGGCCGACGACGCGGAACAGCAGCTGAAAGACGTGCTGGAGCTCGCCCTGACGATGCGTGAACAGCAGCGGATCACGCCGGTCCGCCTCGCCTTCATGGAACACCTTTACCTGCGCGGCAGGCTCCAGGAGGCACGGGAACACCTCGAGGCCATGCTCAGCTTCGGCACGGAGGTCCTGCGCCCCTGGGACGCGGGCGGCCTGCGGGTCTGGTTCCGGCGACTGGGCCGGGTGATCCCGGCCGCCATCGGTGACTCCCCCACCCGGGCACAGGCCCTGGAACTCACCGGGGACCATGAGGGCGCAGCGGCGTTACTGGATCGGCTGCAGCTCCCCTTCGACGCAGCGCTGTGCCGCCTGGCCGGCGCGCGAGGCGGCCAGCTGGAGCTCGCGGCACCGGCGGCAGAGGGTTTCGAAGCCCTGGGCTGCCGGCCCGGCGCGGACGCAGCGCGGCGGCTCGAAGGAAAGGGCGGCAGTCGCTGTCGGGGACCCTACTGCAGCGCCCGCGCACATCCCCTGGGGCTTACGCGGCGGGAGACCGAGGTCCTGGCGCTCATGGCGGAGGGGGCCAGCAATGCGGATATCGCCCGCAGCCTGAGCCGCTCTCCCCGCACCGTGGAGCACCACGTATCGTCAATTCTCGGCAAGCTCAACGCCGCCAACCGCCTCGAGGCCACCCTGCGGGTTATCGCCGAGCCCTGGCTCGCCCGCCCTGCGACACCGGTGCAGCGGCTGCACCGGGACGGCTGAGCGCCAGCCCCGCCAGACCGAAGGCCAGCGCCGCGAAAATAGCCCAGGTGGCCGACACGGCGGGGTTTTCCACCCCCAGCGCCAGGTTCAGCAACAGGTGTCCACCGAGACCGATGCCGGCGGCGCCGGTAACCACCCAGAGCGGGATATGCCGGCGCACCAGCACGCCGAAAAGCACCGGTACCAGAGACGCCGCGGCGAGCCCGTAGACGCCCTTCTGCGCGAACAGCCCGATGAGCGGCGGCGGCTCCCAGGCCAGCACCAGGCCGATGGCGCCCACGGCCACGAGCACCCAGCGGGACAGGGCCAGGCCGCTCTTCTCCGATCCCGTGAGCGGACGGACGATATCGGTCACCACCATGGCCGACAGGGACACGAGGATGCCGTCCAGGGTGCTCATGCCCGCGGCGAGCAGGGTGATGAAAATGAACACGAGCACGTATTCGCCCCAGGGCGAGCTGGCGAACTCGTGCAGCAGGTACTCGCGTACCACCGTGTCCTGGGCGTCGATCTCCAGCCCCGCCAGCCGGGCGTAGAAACCGATCATGAGCATAAGGGTGAACAGCGCTCCCACCACCACCGTCGTGCCGATGAACAGGTTGATGTCGCGCTCGCTGCGCAGGTAGAGCACCTTGGTCAGGATGTGCGGCTGCAGCATGAGAGCAAAGGTGATGACGAAGCCGCTGACGAACACGGAGAAGAAATCGAAGTAGAGGCTGCTCGACGGGTTGTAGGCGGCCGCGTAGTCACTGCCGATCGCCGCGAGGGCACCGCCGATGTCACCGCCGAAATACCTGTAGCCCTGCACAAAGAGCAACGCGGTAACGCCCAGCATCATCACGCCCTGCAGCGTGTTCGTGTAGGCGTGGGCATAGGTGCCACCCATAAGCACGTAGGAAAAGACGAACAGCAGTACGGCCACCAGCGCCGCCTTTTGATCCACGGGAAAGAGCCCGGTCACCAGCAGGCTGCAGCCCACCAGGATCAGCACCACGAAGGTGATGGACAGCAGGTTGATGAAGGCGAAGAACAGGCTGAAGCCGCGGTGGTTGTAGCGGTAGAAAATCCACTGGGGGATAGTCAGCGCCGCGTGAGTCTCGCCGAGGCGCAGGAAGCCGCGGGTCAGCACGAGGAAGGCGCTGAGGATGCCCAGGGAACCGGCCACCCCGAAGTGCAGGTAGGCGGAGAGGCCGTGCTGATAGACGAAACCCGGGTTGATCACGAAGGTCGCCGTGGAGGCGATGGACGCAGCGAGGGTGATGCCCACCACGACCGGGTGCATATCCTTGTTGCCGATGGAAAAGCCGGCGACGCTGGCCGTGCGGCGCATGCCGACGACCGAGAGTCCGTAGACGAGTACCGCGTAGGCACCCACCACGAGGTACTTGAAGAGCTCCGGGGTCATGGCCCGCCGTTCCTTCTCGTTATGGTCACGGCAGCGTATTCAACAGTTGTTGAAACTGCAAGGCGGGGGCGACGCGATGATGATGCCGACCCCCGAAGAGAAACTCGACGACGCGGCGCTCGCCCGCGTCATCGACTGGATTCTCAGGCCGTAGGGACGATCCGCGCCGCCAGCCCGCGGTCGCCGGCGCGCACGTCGCCGAGCTCGATGGCAATGCTGGCTTTGGCCAGCAGCGTGAAGACCAGGGCGCCGAAGGCCCAGATACCCAGCGCCAGCACCAGCTCCACGGCCGTGGGGCTGTACTCGAAGACCTCGCCGAGGGGCGTCGGGATGAAGCCCGGCACGACGAAGCCCATGCCCTTGTCGATCCAGATGCCGATGAAGGCGAGCACGCAGGCGACATTGAGCAAGCGCCGCTGCCGGCGCAGCGGGTTGATGGTCAGGATCACTACCGCGGCGGCGCAGAGCGCGAGGGCCGTCCACACCCAGGGCACGAGATTATTCGCCCCCTCGAGGCCGAAGTAGAGGTAGCGGATCGACGCGGCGTGGCTGCCCTCGTTGTAGAAGTCCGTGAACAGCTCCACCCCGACGAAGAACAGGGATACCTGCAGGGCCACGGTCATGATCAGCGCCAGCGTGTCGATGACGCTGTCCGCCACGGGATAGCGGGTGAAACGCCGCACCGCCTGCAGCACGAGAATGATCAGCGCCGGGCCGGAGACAAAAGCGGTGGCGATGAAGCGCGGGCCGAGCAGCGACACGCTCCAGAACGGCCGCGCGGTGCTCGCCGAAAACAGGAAGGCCGTGACCGTGTGGATGGAAATGGCCCAGAACATGGCCAGCACCACCCAGGGAAAGTAGGTGCGGAAGCGCGGCTCCCGACCCTGGTAGTGGCAGAAATGCACGTAAAAGGGAATGGCCAGATTGAGCAGCAGGTAGCCCGAGAGCACAACAACGTCCCAGGCGAGGAGAGACTCGGGCCAGTGCATGCGCCCGATCACCGGCAGCAGGTGCAGCATCCGGTCGGGCCGGCCGAGATCCACGATCACGAACAGCATGGCCGCGAGCACCGCCGCCACCGCCAGCCCCTCGCCGATGAGCACCACGGCCTTGATATCCTTGCGGTGAAACACGTAGGCCGGTATCACCAGCAGCACCGCCGCCGCCGCAATGCCCACCAGGAAGGCGAAGTTGGCGATGTAGAAACCCCAGGAGACCTGGTCACTCATGCCGGTGACGATCATGCCGTCGCGCAGCTGCACGGCCCAGGCAGCGGCGCCGGCGAGCACCAGCAGGGCGAGCAGGCCGACCCAGAGCCGGTAGCCGCGGCTGCCGCCGGCCATGGCCCCGAGGGCGTCGCGGATAAATGCGAGCACGGGCACCCCCTCAGTCCGTGAAGTACCAGAATTTCGGCTCCGTGCCGAGCTCTTCCTTGAGCCGGAACACGGGCTTGTTGGCGAGCACGTAGCGGATCTCGCTCGCCGGATCGAGCAGGTTGCCGAAGATCCGTGCACCGGTCGGGCAGGCCTCCTGGCAGGCCGGCTGCCGTCCCTCGCGGGTGCGCTGGGTGCAGAAATGGCACTTCTCCACGACGCCCTTCGGCCGCGGCCGATTGCCGAGGTAGTTGGTATCCGGGTTGATCTCGTCCGGCGGGATCTGCGGCTCCCGCCAGTTGAAGTGCCGCGCGTAGTACGGGCAGGCGGTCATGCAGTAGCGGCAGCCGATACACCAGTCGTAGTCGACCACCACGATGCCGTCCGGCTCCATCCACGTCGCCTCTACCGGGCAGGCCTTGACGCAGGGCGGGTCGTCGCACTGCATACACTGCACCGGCAGGTAGTAGTGGCCGTCCACGGGCACCGTGGCCGGATCGAAGTAATGCTCCGCCGCCTCCAGGTCGCGGGTTCCCTCGGGCATTTCGAGTACGCGGATATACTCCATCTGCGAACCGCGGTCCTGGTTGTTCTCGCGCACGCAGGCGGAGACGCAGTCCCGGTAGCCCTGGCACTTGCTGATGTTGAGCGCATAGCCGAAAACGACATCGTCCTGCGGCGGGGTGTCCCTGCAGGCGATGTCCACACCGTAGCGCCGCTTGGCCCGGCGTTCGATGCGGCCGAGGGCGTCGGCGATCTCCTCGTCGCTCATGCGCTGGTAGTGATCCTGAAAGAAGCCACCCATGGCATCGAGGAAACTGCTGCCGCCCCAGGCCGGGGCAGCGGTGCCGCCGGCGACAGCGGCGCCCGCGGCGCCGAGGAAGCGACGGCGGTCCGGATCGATCTGATCAGTGTCCTTCCGGCTCATGGTCCTTCTCCTTCGCGACGGCCCAGGGTGGCCCGTGGGCGGCCTTTTCGGATTGGGGGCGCTCCAGCCCGGCGCGCACCGCCGGCGGCGGCTCCGGCGCCCGCGGACGCAGCGCCGGCGCGTGCGGGTCGTGACAGTGGGCGCAGCTGTAAATGCGCCGCGAGCCCTGCCAGTCGGCCACGCGCTTGCCGTGGGCGCCGAAGGCCCAGTCGCGGTGCGGGGTGTAGTGGCACTGGGCGCAGACACGGTCGGCCTCATTGAAGCCGACGCGCTCCCCGGCCAGCGTGTGCAGCTCGTTGCGGCCCTCGCCGGCATGGCAGTCGAGGCACCAGACCCTCCCGTCGCCGTGGTCCAGGGCCGCCGGATGCGGCGAGAACAGCTTGCGCCGCTCGGGGTTCGGGGTCATCTGCTCGTGGCAGGCGGCGCAGGGAAAGAATTTGAGTTCATCCTGGCGCGGCACGACCTCGAAGGCCGGCGCCTCCGCGTAGCCGTCGAAGGGTGCCGGCGGGGCAGGATCCGGCGCGTCGGTCACGGGGTTGCCGCGCAGGGGACGGTGCCCGTCCTCGGGCGCCGGCAGCTCGGCCATCGCCAGCGCGGCGACCAGCAGCGCGGCAACGCCGAAAAACGAGGCTCCCGGCAAAAAACGGGAGCGCCCGGGCACAGCCATGGCAAAGCCTCCTTGGCGGGCGGCTAGCAAATGAGCGTGCATGTTCGCGCCGCCGCCGGCTCTTCGCCATGATCCGCATCAAGGGATCTCGCCCCTTGCGCCGGCGGGCGCCGTCTCAGAACGTCTTGTTGCTGATGCCGTCGCTCATGCCTCGTGCCCGATGGTGACCCGCCTGGCAGTGATCACGCCTGCGGTAATGGACCCACTGACATTGAGTGCCGTGCGCGCCATATCGATCAGCGGCTCGACCGAGATCAAGAGCGCAGCGACCGTCACCGGAAACCCCATCACCGGCAGCACAATAAAAGCCGCGAAGGTCGCTCCGCCGCCAACCCCCGCGATGCCGAAGGAGCTGATCGCCACGATCGCCACCAGCCCGGCGATAAAGCTGAGACTGGTCGGATCAACACCCATGCTGGGCGCCACCATGACCGCGAGCATGGCGGGATAGATACCTGCGCAGCCATTCTGGCCGATGGTCGCGCCAAAACTGGCGGCCAGGTTGGCGATCGGCGAAGGCACGGCGAGCTCGTCAACCTGCGTCTCGACGCTGAGGGGGATGGTCGCTGCGGAGCTGCGCGAGGTGAACGCAAAGGTCAGTACCGGCCAGATCTTGGCCACGTGATGACGCAGGTCGACCCCCACGGCGCGCAGCAGCCCCAGGTGCACCAGGAACATCAGGGCAATCGCAAGGTAGGACGCGCCGATGAAGCCCAGCAGGCTGAGAATATCCTGAGCATCAGAACCGGCGACCACGCGCGTGATCAAGGCGAGAATACCGAAGGGCGTGAGCAGCATGATCATCCGCACCAGCTTCAGGATGATCGCCTGCAACGTTTCCACCGCCTCGCGTATCTGACGGGCACGCTCGGGGTTTTCGCGCCCCGCGCCGAGCGCGGCAACGCCGAACAACAACCCGAATATCACCACACCGATTACGGAAGTCGGGCGCGTCTCACCGAGATCCATAAACACATTGGACGGAATGAAGCTGACCACCAGGTCGGCCGCGCTGAGCTCGCTGAATGCCTCGAAGCGCTCGCCCAGCGTTTGCGCCCGCTCCATTTCGCGCGCACCCTCAGTGAGCCCGTCAGCGGTCAGTCCAAACAGGTTGGTCACCCCGATGCCGATCAGAGCGGCAATCATGGTCGTGCCGATGAGGATGCCAATGACGCTGCCCCCGATCTTGCCCAGTGCCGCCACCTCCTCCATGCGCACCACAGCCGCGACCATCATGACCAGCACCAGCGGGGTGATGATCATGCGCAGGAGGTTGACGTAGCCCCGTGCCACCACGTTGGTCCACTCGAGCGTGGCGGTCATGACGGTGGAGTCCGGCCCGTACAGCCACTGCAGCGAGAGCCCAAAGACCACACCGGCCAAGAGGCCGGCCAGGATCCGCCGCGACAGCGTCAGCGCGGGACCGCGGAGGAGCGCCAGCCCGATCAGCAGCGCGACGAACACCAGCAGGTTGGCAATGACAGCAGGAGACATGATCAATCCGTGTGCGGACTTTTCGGGTTCGGGGCCCCGCCAGGCACCCACGGGCCCGCCGTGAACGACTGGCGGGGCGCCGTCGGCAGGCCGAGTGTATCAGTTCACCCTGGCGCAGCACGACGTCGAAAGCAGACGCCGGCTGCCCGCCATGATCCACAGACACGATCCGCGGGAAAAAAGTCGCCCCTTGCGCCAGCGGCGCCGCTACTCAACAATTGTTGAATGGCTGCGAAGACCGGGAAATCCATGGACGACCAGCGCCGCCCGCGGCGGGAACGCATCCTCGACGCCGCCGAGGAGCTGTTCGCGCTGCACGGCTACGACGGCGTGACCCTGCGCCAGATCGCCCGGCGCGCGGGCGTGGACGTCGCTCTCGCGAATTACCATTTCGGCAGGAAGCTGGACCTGTTCCGGGCGGTCTTCGAGCGCCGCGCCGCCTATCTCAACGAGGCCCGGCGCGAGGCCCTGCATCGCTGCGAGCGCGAGGCCGGCGCCGCGGGGCCCACCCTGGAGCAGATCATCGAGGCCTTCCTGCGGCCCCTGGAGCTCGCCCAGGAGACCGGGGACGCCGGCTGGCGCCACTACCTCGCGCTCATCGCCTACATCAACAACTCCCCCTACTGGGGCCCGAAGATGATGTCGCATCTCTTCGACGCGCTGGTACAGGAGTTCATCGCGGCGCTGGCGAAGGCCCTGCCGGGCGCCCGCCGGGAAGACCTGTACTGGTGCTACCACAACCTGTCCGGGGCACTGACGCTGACCCTGGCGCAGACGCAGCGAATCGACAAGCTCTCCGGCGGCCTGTGCCGGTCAGCCGACCTGCAGGCGGCCTACGACCATATGATTCCCTTCGTGGCCGCCGGCTTCCGCGGAGTCTGCCACGCCCGGAGCGCAGAGCCGCTCGGGCCCGGCGACGGGGGAACCGGCACCCCGTCGGCCGCGTAACATACGAACATCAACGACCGAGGATAGTCCATGGACCTGCTCACCACGCTATTGCTTCTCGTCCTGCTGCTTGCGGGCGCTGCACTGTTCGTCCGCGCCTGGCGGCGCGGCATGCGCTTCGGGGAACGGCTGGAAGAGCGCCAGCGCAACGGCAGCGACACGGGCTCGGACGAGGGCAGCTGAACCGCGCGCGCGGCGCTTTCCCGCAGCCCTCGCCAGAATCGCTGCCCAAAAAGGAAAAAGGCCGGCGAGGTAAGCCCCACCGGCCTTGCATTACCCTACCTGTTTGCGTCGCCTCAGAAGTTGGCCTTCAGGCTGGCAAACGCGACGGTGCTGGTATCGAAGACCGTCGGGTAAGTGTTGCCGTTACCCAGGGGCGGACCCGCAGCGCTGAATACCGGCGGGTCTTCGCCGAAGAGGTTCAGGACACCGCCACGGAGCTGCAGGTTATCCGTGATCTGGTAGTTCGCGGAGATGTCGAAGTAGTTGACCGCATCCAGCTCAGTCTCCAGCTCTTCCCCGGGGTTGTCGTTCTCCGTCTCGTCGAAGAAGCGCCAGGTGGCCGAGACGTCGATGGACCACGGGGTCATCCACGTCGCAATCATGCGATGACGGTACTCGGGGCTCGGGGTGCCGCACTGGTTGCCGAAAAAGCCGGCGCACTCGATCGGGTCGCCACCCGGAAAGGGCACCTCATCCAGCTGATCGAGATAGGTTGCAGCGTAGTCCACGCGAACCGTGCCCATATCGCTCAAGTTGAAATTGTACGTGACCTGCAGGTCGACGCCGGTGGTTTCAAGCTCGGCGATATTGACGTTGGTCTGTTGGAAACCGACTCCGAAACCGCCGGCGGCCAGCGTACCGGACCCGGCGCGCGTGATTAGGTCACAGAACGTGGCACTGCCGGTGGCGAGACACTGATCCAGCGTTGTTTGCGCCGGAATACCGTCCTGGATCGCCTCTTCAACGGTGATGTTGAAGTAGTCGATGCTCACGGACAGCTCCGGAAGCTGGTTCGGGGTGATCACCACACCGACGGTGTAGGTGTCGGCCACTTCCGGCTCAAGCTGCGGGTTACCGCCGGTGATGGACTGGGTCTGACCGGAGATCACGTCTAGGATCGTGCCGTACTGGGCAGCCGTTACACCGGTCCGCGCGCACTGCTCGAGCGAGGCAATCGGCGCATCGGAGGCGCAGGGGTCGAACAGCTGGACACCGTTGGCGTTTACGCCGGCGGCGCTCAGGTTCGGCAGGTTGGTGTTCTGGCCGGTGAACAACTCGATCACGTTCGGCGCACGCACGGCGCGCTGGTACTGGGCGCGGAAGCGCACATCATCAACCGGGGCCCAGGCCAGCGAGTAGCCGTAGGAATCCGTATCGAAGTCAGTGCCCGTGTTGTTACCTTCAGCGGTGTAGTCCGAGTAGCGGTACTGCGCGCGGAGCGTGAGCTCCTCGACGAAGGTTTTGCCGGATACCAGCGGGACTTCGACTTCGCCGAAGAACTCGGCCACCTCAACCTGGCCGGCCACCGGCAGGTCGGCGCCGCCGACACCGGTAAAACCACCCCCCGGGGTCTGGCTGATCAGGTCCGGCGTGGCCTCGAGCTCGTCCTCGCGGTACTCGATACCGAGCAGCAGGCCGACGCCGCCGTCGGCGGTGGGCAGGCTCAGGCCGTACTCGCCGAGGTTGGCCTGGATGTCACCGCCCCAGACCAGCTGGGAGGTCGAACCGTTGACCACGCCCGGGCCGAGGATGAAGTCCAGGGCGTCCTGGGAGACGAGGCTCTCGCCGCCGGGACCGCGCTGGAAGATGTTGTAGGGCACACAGCCGCCGCTGGGATCGGTGCAGACCACGTTGCCGTTGGCATCGGTCGTCGCCAGGAACGCCTGCTGCAGGTTATCGACCACGAAGTCGTTGGTGGCGATGGCCTGGTCGCGCGTCTCCGAACTCTGGAGGAAGGCCTGCCACTGCCACACATCATCGGCGAAGCTGCCGCGCAGACCACCGAGGAAGCGCCAGGCGCTGTTCTCGAGACGGGAACTGCGCGGACCGCCCTCGACGTTCCGGTGCGAGGCGGTGATGCCGTCGACGATGGCACCGCTGGCGATATCGGCGGCGGAACAGCCGAAGATATCGGTGAGCGGAATACCGTCGTTGCCCTGGATCAGCGGGTTGTCACAGTTGACCTGGTACGCGCCGATACCGAAGGAGGCACTCGGGGCGATCTGCGCGTCGCTGAGATTGTTGGTGTACGAGAAGTCGGCGTAGGCCTGCAGGTTCTCGGTGATGTCATAGTGACCGCGCCCGTAGAACTG
>CAYFVG010000001.1:0-19003 GCA_964346365.1 uncultured Alteromonadaceae bacterium | reverse complement strand
CTCGCGATCCTCGTAGGAGGCGTAGAGCGTGACGTTGCCGCGGCCGTCGTCGCTGTTGGCGCCGAACATGGCGTAGACGAGCGTCTCTTCGCCGTCCCAGGTATCGCCGGGAACCGGCTGTTCCGCGGCCCTGAGCACCTGATCCCAGATGCCGCCCTCGTTGTCGTTGTAGGAGCTGCCGAACTGGCCGCCGACCTCAACACCCTCGAAGTCGCTGCGCATGATGAAGTTGGCCACACCGCTGACGGCGTCGGAACCGTAGACCGCCGACGCACCGCCGGTGAGGATATCGACACGCTCGACCAGCTGGGTCGGGATGAGGTCGAGGTTGGCTGCGGAGGTGGCGGAGGAGCCGTAGGGCAGCCGGCGGCCGTCGATCAGCACCAGGGTCCGCACGGCGCCCAGGCCGCGCAGGTCCAGATTGGAGGTACCCGTGGCGGAGTTGGACACCTCGGAAGCCTGGCCCGCAAACACCTGCGGCAGGACGTTGACGAAGTCCTCGATCCGCACGTTGCCGCGGATATTGGCCTCTTCACCGGTCACGCTCAACACCGGCGTGGCCGCGGCGAGGTTCGGGTTCGCCTGGAGGCGGGAGCCCGTTACGACCACTTCCTCAATCATTCCGCCTTCCGTGGTCCCGGCGCTCTGCGCCAGGGCCGGGATCGACGATGAGGAGGCAACCGCAATCGCCGCTGCAAGGGCGCTCCGCTTGAAGCCTCTTTGTCGCTTTGTTGACATCGTTGTTGACATCATTCTTCCCCTAAGTTGACTCACCAGAAAGTGCCGCGGCGCACCGTGTCAAGCTAGCCGCCGATAGTTACAGACCCCTCAGGACCCGTCATAACGACCGTTTTGATAAATCGACCTGCGCTCCTGCACTCATCGGCGCGGAAGGTACAACATTCCGTAACGGGCGTGTAACTCCTCTGTCTCCATTGTGTCATTTTTACGTTTTCGGCACTCAACCATCAGTGCCTCAACCACCAGTGCCTCGACCAGCCGATAGCTCAACCATCGATAAAGGCGGCGATGTCCGCCTTGAAGCGGGCCATGGATCGCGGCTGCACATACATCATGTGGCCGGCCTCGTAGTGCTTAAGCACAAGCCTCTCCCGCGCCGACGCCGGCAGGTCCATGTGGGCAAGCACGTACTCGGTCGCGCCGTAGGGCGTCGCCAGGTCGAAGTAACCCTGCTGCACCAGTACCCGCATGTTCGGGTTCTGGGCCATGGCGTAGGCGAGGTCCACGGCGGTATTCGGCACCGGCACCTTGCCCCGGGCCCCCGGCTGCGCGTGGCGCTGGTCCCAGTCGCGGTAGAGGCCCGCCGAGGTCACGTAGCTGCGATCGGTTTTCACCCCCAGCTCTTCCCGGTAATAGTCGTTGAAGCTGGCCACGAAGGCCGGGCCGATGGCCGGGAAGAACGGGTCGTAGCGGAAGGTTTCCGCGATATGGTTGATCGCATCGCCGACGAAGCGGGAGTCGATGCGCCCCACCGTCTTGCGACGGTCGCGGAGTAATTCCTTGGCAAAGCGCGACTCGTCCATGCGCAGATTGGCGCGGTCCCAGTAGTCGGCGCCGATGCCGGTGAAGCGCTCGAGGCCGGCGAGCACTTCGGCCCGCTCGGCATCCGTGGCGCGGCTGCCCTTGAGCAGCAGCGGCGCATAGCTGTCATGGGCGAAGGCCTCGGCCTCGGCGAGGAAGGCCTGCAGGTCTTCCGGCCGGTCGTCGATGGTCTCGTGATACCAGGCCGTTGCGGCGAAGGCGGTGAAGCTGTTCACGTTGGCGAGGTCGTTCTCCGGCCCGTTGTTGCCGGCAATGAAGTCGAGGTAGGGCGAGACCAGGATCACACCGTCCAGGGCGATGGTGTGCGCCGTAAGCAGCTTGTAGGCGACGCCGCCGGAGCGGATGCCGCCGTAGCTTTCCCCGAGAAGATACTTCGGGCTCGCCCAGCGGCCGTGCTCGGACAGGTAGCGGGCGATGAAGTTGGAGACGGACTCGATGTCGTCGTCCACGCCCCAGAAGTCCTCCCCCTCGGCATCGCCGACGGGCCGGGAGAAGCCCGTGCCCACCGGGTCGATCATCACCAGGTCGGCCCGGTCGAGCACGCTGTACTCGTTGTTCACACGCTCGAAGGGGCCGCTGCTGTTGAAGGTGACGTCTTCCACCACGGTGCGCTGCGGCCCGAGGATCCCCATATGCAGCCACATGGAGGCGGAGCCGGGCCCGCCGTTGTAGGCGAAGAGAATCGGGCGCTCCGACGGGTCGCCGCCCTTCTTCTCGTAGGCGGTGTAGCCGAAGTGGGCGATGGGCTCACCGGCGTCGTCTTTCATGACCATGGTGCCGGCGGTGGCCGTGTAGTCCACGGTCTTGCCATCGATGCGCACCGAGCCCTCGGATTCAAAGTGCAGGGGTTCGGGGATCGCCTTCCCGGCGTCAGCGCCTTCGGCGGCGTCGTGGCCATCGGCCAGGACGCCGGCGCTCAGGCAGCCGGCGAGGAACAGCGGGAGAATCGTGCGTTGCAGGAGCATCGGTTACCTCTTTATCGAGTGTGAAAAGAGCAGGTGTGAAACGAACGGGTGTGAAACGGAATGCCGGCGGCGCGCCGACAGGCTCGTGGGCCACGCGGTGAGTGGCCCACTAGAGCCCGGTTTCCCGCTCGAAATCGCGCGCGGCGCGCTGCTGGCGCTCGTAGCGGGCGCTGCCGCGCTGGGTCTCGCTGGCTCGCAGGCGGTCGCGGTAGCGCTGCCGGCGGTAGCGGGCGACCAGGGCCGGGAAGCGCTCCGGCTCCTCCTCGCCGGCGATCAGGGCCTCGATAAAGGCGATGTCGATGCCCACCCGGTAGGCAATGCGGGCCGGGCGGATCCGGTGTGCGTGGAATTCCGCGACGATCTCCAGCTGCTTGTCCCGGTCGTAGGGACAGGTGCGGGAGTAGCCGAAAGGCGGCGACGGCGTGCGCGGATCGGGACTGGCGGGCTCGCTGGGCATGGCGCGAGTTCTAGCAAGTCCGCGTGGGCGGCGCAAGCAGCGCGATGGGCGCGCGGCGCGGTGGGGGCAGCACCCCCACAGGCGCCTGCGGCTTTAGCTTTTATGCCTAGGACCTCTATACTGAAGCAAGACAATCCATAACGACCGCAACCGCCCCCGGGCGAGGAGCAACTCATGAACGCACCGCAGACCGTCAGCCAGGCCGGCGACGCAGAGACTCAAATGCAGCAGACGCTCGAGGCACAGCGCGCCGACTTCCTCCGCGAGGGCGCGGTGAGCGCCGAGACGCGCATCGACCGCATCAATCGCGCCATGGACACCGTTCTCAAGCACCAGGACCGGCTCTGCGAGGCCCTGGACAGCGACTTCAGCTGCCGCGCCCGGGAAGTGACTATGCTCACGGACGTCGCCGCCTCCATCCAGCCCCTGAAGCACGCGCGAAAGCACCTCCGCCAGTGGATGCACGGGGAGAAGCGGCCGACCAACTTCCCGCTCAATCTCCTCGGCGGCCGTTCCCGCATCGAGTACCAGCCCCTGGGCGTGGTCGGCGTGATCTCGCCCTGGAACTTCCCGGTGAACCTGACTTTCGGCCCCCTGGCAGGCATCCTCGCCGCCGGCAACCGGGCCATGGTCAAGCCGTCGGAGTTCACCCCGGCCACGTCCGAGGTCATGGCGGCCATGGTCAGCGAGGCCTTCGACCCGAAAGAGGTCGCCCTGTTCACCGGCGGGCCCGAGGTCGGCCAGGCGTTCTCCGGCCTGCCCTTCGACCACCTGCTCTTCACCGGCGCCACCTCCGTGGCCCGGCACATCATGGCCGCGGCCTCCCGCCACCTGGTGCCCGTCACCCTCGAGCTCGGTGGCAAGTCCCCGGTGATCATCTCGCGCAGCGCGGACCTCGAGGTCGCCCTGGAGCGGGTGATGCTCGGCAAGACCCTGAACGCGGGCCAGATCTGCCTGGCCCCGGACTACCTGCTGGTCCCCGAGGAAAAACTCGAGGCCGTGATCAGCGCCGCAGGCGCGGCCGTGGCGCGCATGTACCCGACACTCCTCGACAACAGCGAGTACACGGCGGTCGTCAACGACCGCCACTACCAGCGCCTCACCGGCTACCTGCAGGAGCTCGAGGGGCGCGGTGCCCGGGTCGAGCCCCTCAATCCCGCCGGCGAGGATTTTTCCAGCCAGGGCGACAGCCGCAAGCTCCCGCCGACGCTGATCCCGCAGCCGCCGGAAGACAGCAAGGTCATGGAGGAGGAGATCTTCGGGCCGCTGCTGCCCATCCGCACCTACGAGGACTTCGAGGAAACGATCAGCTACGTCAACAGCCAGCCGCGGCCGCTGGCGGCCTACTATTTCGGCTCCGATCCGGTGGAGGAAACGGCAGTGCTCACCCGGACGACCTCCGGTGGCGTCTGCATCAACGACGTCATTATGCACGTGATGCAGGAAGAACTGCCCTTCGGCGGCGTCGGCCCCGCGGGCATGGGGGCCTATCACGGCGAGGCGGGGTTCCGCACCTTCAGCCACGCCAAGGCCGTGTATCGCCAGTCGAAGCTGAACGTGGCCCGGATCGGCGGCATGCTGCCCCCCTACGGCCCGGCGACGGAAAAGACCATCAAGCTGCAGGTTAAAAAGTAGCGCCAGGAGGTAACGTCAGGTTGTCACGGTGGTTGCCTGCGGTTTTCCCCGCCGCCGGCCTGGCGCTGCTGCTGGGCGCGGCAGCCGCCATGGCTGAACCCCTGGTCATCGCCCATCGCGGTGCCAGCGGCTATCTGCCGGAACACACGCTGGCCGCCAAGGCCCTCGCCCACGGCCAGGGTGCCGACTACCTCGAGCAGGATGTCGTGCTGACCGCGGACGACGTACCGATCGTCCTTCACGATATCCACCTCGACAGCACGACGGACGTCGCCGAGCGCTTTCCGGACCGCGCCCGGCCCGACGGCCGCTGGTATGCCGTCGACTTCAGCCTGGCCGAAATCCGCGAGCTCGCCGCCGGCGAGCGTCTGCGCGGGGACGGGGCCCCCGCTTTCCCGGCGCGCTTCCCGGCCGACCGCCGGCTCTTCCGGGTGCCGACCCTCGCCGAGGAGATCGCCTTCATCGATGGCCTGAACCGAAGCACCGGGCGGGTCGCCGGCCTTTACATCGAGCTCAAGGGTGACCATTTCCACCGCGCCGAGGGCAAGGACCTGCCCGCGGCGGTCATCGCGGTGCTGGAAGCCGCCGGCTACCACGATGCCGGCAGCCCGGTATTCCTGCAGAGCTTCGAGCCGGCCACGCTCCGGCGCCTGGCCGACGAGTTCCGCTCGCCGTTGCCGCGCATCCAGCTGATCGCGGAAAACGACTGGGGAGAGGTCCCCGACGTCGACTACGATGCCCTCACCAGCGATGCGGGTCTGGCGGAGGTCGCCGGCTACGCAGCGGGGATCGGCCCCTGGCTCGGCCAGCTCTACCGGGGCCGCGACGACCAGGGCCGTGCGGCGGTGACCGATCTCGCGGCCCGGGCCCACGCCGCCGGCCTGCTCGTGCATCCCTATACCTTTCGGCGCGATGCGCTGCCCGAGGGCATCGTCAGCTTCGAGGCCCTGCTGACCCTGTTCGTGGGCCGGCTCGGCGTCGACGGCCTCTTCACCGATTTTCCGGACCGGGTCCGCGCCTATCTCGCGGGAACACCGTGACCCAGCGCATTAACCGGCGCACGAAGATCGTGGCCACCATCGGCCCGGGCAGCGAGAGCGAGGCCATGGTAGCGCGCCTGGTGCGCGCCGGGGTCGACGTCTTCCGCCTCAACTTCAGCCACGGGACCCCGCAGGACCACGCGCTGGTGGCGCAGCGCGTCCGCCGCGAGGCGCTGCGTGCCGGGCGCTACGTGGGCATCCTCGCCGACCTGCAGGGGCCGAAGATCCGTATCGCGGGCTTTCGCGAGGGCGCCGCCGACCTGGTGACCGGCGATGCCTTTCGCCTCGAGGGCGATCTGGGCGAGGACGACGGCAGCGCGCGGGCCGTGGGCTACGCGTTCCGGGACCTGCCCCGGTACCTCGCCCCGGGCGATACGCTCCTGCTCGATGACGGACGCCTGCGTCTCCGCGTCGACGATGTCGTCGGCGCGACGGTGCAGTGCACGGTGCTGGTGGGCGGCAGGCTGTCCTCGCGCAAGGGCATCAACCGCCTCGGCGGCGGGATCGCCGCGCCGGCCCTGACCGGGAAGGACATAGCGGATATCCGCAGCCTCGACGCGGTAGAGCCCGATTTCGTGGCGGTTTCCTTCGTATCGAGCACTGCGGACATCGTCCTGGCCCGGGAACTCCTCGCCGAACGCCGCCTTAGCCCTGCGCTGATAGCGAAAATAGAGCGCGCCGAGGTTGTTGCCGATGCCTGTCTGCTCGGGGACATCCTCGAGGCATCGGACGGGATCATGGTCGCCCGCGGGGATCTCGGGGTGGAAGTTGGCGACGCCGAACTGATCGGTATCCAGAAAGACCTGATCTCCCGGGCCCGGAAGAGCGACCGGGTGGTGATTACCGCCACGCAGATGATGGAGTCCATGATCGAGAATCCCATGCCCACGCGGGCGGAAGTGTTCGATGTGGCCAACGCGGTGCTCGACGGCACCGATGCGGTGATGCTTTCGGCGGAGACGGCCGTGGGCCGCTATCCGGTCGAGGTGGTCGCGGCCATGGCCGATGCCGCCATGGGGGCGGAGCGGCACCCGGTGGCGCGCACCTCCCGCTACCGGCTGGAGCGGGAGTTCAGCAGTGCCCGGGAAACCGTGGCCATGGCGGCGATCTATGCCGCCAACCACTACCGGCGGGTCCGCGGCATCGCCTGCCTTACGGAATCCGGCACGACGCCCCTGCTGATGTCCCGCCTGAGTTCCGGGCTCCCGATCTTCGCCCTGTCCAGTTGTGACCGCACCCTGCAGCGCCTGAGCCTGTGCCGTGGCGTGGTCCCGCTGTATTTCGATGCCGACGCCTTCGCCGGGGGTGATCTCGACACGGTGGAAGAGCAGGCGATGGAGTTTCTGCTGTCCCGTGAATTCCTCAGCCGGGGCGACGAACTGCTCCTTACCCGAGGCCAGGTGCTCGGCCGGAGCGGGGGTACCAACATCCTCAAGGTGTTGCCGGTGCCCTGAAACCCGTGGAGTGTAAATATTCACATTTTATCGCCGCGCCTTGCGGTCGCAGCGGCAATCCGATGCTACACTTAAGTTGCCGGGGTATCCGGCACGTTTATGCGCGCGGTCGAAGTTCCTTGCAGTTCCTCGGTTCGTCACCCATAAGTGTTCACCAGTATTACCGGCGGCCTTGCCACCGGGTTTTTTAGAAAGGTATTTCAGTATGTCTACAGTAACCGGCACAGTTAAGTGGTTTAACGAAACCAAGGGCTACGGCTTCATTGAACAGGAAGGCGGTCCGGACGTGTTCGTACACTTCAGTGCGATCAAAGGGGATGGCTTTCGCACGCTGAACGACGGCCAGAAGGTTGAATTCACCGTGACGAGCGGTCAGAAAGGCCCTCAGGCCGAAAACGTCGTCGCGGTCTGACGCCGGCATTCCGACAAGACCAGCACTCCATCACGTCGGATGAGGCGTTCGCGCCTCATCCCTCCCGCAGAATCATACACACGCGGCACACACCAAGAGATGCGCGTTGACTATCTGATAGAAGAGCCGCTGCAACGCTGCTATGCAAGTCCCCAGGGCACCCAGCGTGTCACAATACTAATCGTAATCGGCGCAAATGGCACCCAGAAGTAGATAGCAATCAACGTGCACGGCTATGGGTAGGGGACAAAACCGGGGTGAAAGTGTGGAACTTGCGCGCGCCCGGTGTAGATCGATTCCGAAGGAGCACCGGCGGGCTGTTTTGGGGGCCTGATCGATGATGACCCGGAGAGTGAGACGTGGGTAGGTGGGTAATCCCACGCCGCCGCGAACAACAGCGTTTGTGTCGCCTTCGCCTTGCCTTACCTCATCACCTCCGATACCGTCATGCATAGAGCGACGAGGTCGAGCACCTCAAGAGGGTCCGCGGCAGCCGACCGCGATGCAGTATTTCCGGCAGGTCGTGCCGACGCCCGGGAACTTGCTTCGACACCTCAGACCGCGCTCAAGCAGCAACCTTTCCCGGGTTGTTCCGCGGACGTCGGCGGGGCACTCAACGCATGCACTGCCGCGCGGCGTGCCTGAATTACAATAAAATTCGGAGGTACATTCATGAATCCCCGTTCACTACCGGTGACGACACTCACCGTCCTGATCACTGCTGTGCTCTCGATCTTTGCGCCCCCGTTGATCGCGCAGACAGCCACCAATCCCTATCGAGCGGACTACGACTGGGGCAACCTGCCGGACGACCGTACCTGGGGTTCGGTCAGCGGTATCTATCCGTCGAATGACGGAGAGACCATCTGGGTCGCCGACCGATGCGGAGCGAACAGCTGTATCGGATCGGACCTTGACCCGGTGCTGCAGATGGATCCTGATGGAAATGTACTGCGGAGCTTTGGCGCCGGCATGTTCGCCTGGCCGCACCAGTTGCATGTGGACAGCGACGACAATATCTGGGTCGTTGATGGAGACATTCCCGGAGCTGAAGAGGCTGGTCTCGGGAGTGCCGTCTACAAATTCTCGCCGGACGGGGAGCTGCTCATGACGCTGGGCGTTCCGGGTCAACCCGGCAACGCTCCCGCGGGGCTCATTCGCCCGACTGATCTCGTTATTGCCGAGGATGGGACTGTGTTCCTGGGAGTGGGGCATGGTCCGAGGGAGCCAAATCGCATATTGCGCTTCGGATCAGATGGCACTTACCTGGGCGCGTTCGGGGAGACCGGCTACGGTCCGGGGCAATTCCTGGAACCGCACCATATCGCAATGGACTCCGCCGGGCGGTTGTTCGTCGCCGATCGTTACAACAACCGAATCCAGATCCTCGATCAGCAGGGAAATTTCATCTCTTCCTGGACCCAGTTCGGACGACCGAGCGGCATCTATATCGACGAGAACGACATGATCTATGTAGGTGACTCCGAATCGGGACCGGCCGAGAACGAGTATACGGGCCAGCGCAATGCCGGCTGGGAGCGAGGGATTCGCATTGGTGATGCACGCACCGGATGGGTCTTTCACTTCATTCCCGAGAGCTGGAATCGGGACAGCATGAACGTAATGAGCTTCAGCGGACCGGAAGGCCTTGCTGTTGACAACGAAGGCAACATCTATGCGGCAGAGGTATTCCAGCAACGGGTGGTGAAATACAAGCGGATTCAACCATTACGGGAGCTGCGTCGATAGCCGGCCAGCGAAGCGCCGCTCGAGGAAAACGCTGATCAAATCACCCCACTATGCGGGCCGATTGCTATCGTTGCCCGCACCTGGCGCGTGTTCCGCGCCGCCGGAGGCCACCGCTCAGACCTGTGGATTGCCTATTCCGAACCAACATGACCGCTTACTGCGTTTGATCGTGACCGTCGATTCCGGGCGAACCTGACCGGCCATTCCTCTTCGTTTCGTCTACCCGGGTTTTGTTATCCGCAATCCGGCCAGCGAAACCGGTGAACCCACAGCCAGTCTCTTCTTCGTCGTTTTTGCTGACCGGGATTTGTTCTCCCGGGCCCGGGTAAGCGAAACCCTTCAACCCTCCGCCAGTTTCTCCTGCCGCTCGATCTCCGAGTTCATGTACTTAATCCACTGCCGCGCGTACTGCTCGGAGCGCTCATCGCGACCGGCGGCGCGGAACGCGTCCCGCGCTTTCTCATACTGGTTGGTATTGAAGTAGGCCATACCCATCACGAGCCGGGCATTGTCCGGACGCTTCACGCCACCGCGCTGGAGCCCCTTTCTGATCGCCTGGATCGCCTTCTCGAACTGCTCGCCGTCGAGGTAAATGCTGCCGAGGCGGGCGTACAGCTCGCCGGAGTCGGACTTCGACGCGGCCTTCTCCATGGCCGGAATAGCCCAGTCCACTTCCTGCGCCTGGCGCCAGGCGCCGGCGAGGAGCTCCCAGTTCTTGGCGTTGTCCTCGACGAGCTCCTCTTCAAAGCCCTCCTC
The DNA here is from genome assembly GCA_964346365.1 of uncultured Alteromonadaceae bacterium. Lineage (GTDB taxonomy): Bacteria > Pseudomonadota > Gammaproteobacteria > Pseudomonadales > Halieaceae > Pseudohaliea. The sequence continues at coordinate 8,972 of CAYFVG010000001.1, read as the reverse complement.
AAGGACCTTGCCGGCCTTGTAGGGTACGCTCTGCGACAGGAACAGGGAGGCCAGGTTGCGGTATTCGCCATCCTTCTCGAGCATATCCTGATCGTAGGCCGTTTCCATCGCCGCCAGCTGCCGCGACTCGTTCCGGCGCTCGGAGTAGATGTAGCCCAGCTGCACCCAGTACTGTTTCTTGGGGTAGAAAAAGAGCAGCTCCTCGAGCGTCGCCTGGGCGTTGTCGAGCTGATTTTTCTCCATGTACAGGAAGCGGGCGAGGTTGAACCACTGCTCCTTCGGGACCTTGTCCTTGTCCCGATACAGGTCGATGGCGATCTCGATATTCCGGAGCGCCTCGTCGTAGTCCTTGAGCTGGTAGTAGCCCTGAGAAAGCAGCACGTAGGCGTTCGCATTCGGCGTGTCGCTCATCTCGAACCACTTTTCGAGAGCGGCGATACCCTCGCGCCAGCGCTCCTGCACGAAGTACAGCTGGGCGATGGTATAGCGGGTATTGATCTCCATGGCGAGCGGGATTTCCGGCTGCTTGACCACGTTTTCATAGGCCTGGAGGGCCTTGTTGTAGTCCTGGTTGGAGTAGTGGATGAAGGCGTAGAGGTTGTAGACGTTGGCGAGCTCGTAACTGTTGAGCTCGTTCCTGCCACCGGAGCTGATCATGCCGTCCAGCACCTCGGCTGCCTCGCGGAGCTTCTTCTCCTCGGCAAAGGCCTGAGCCTCGGAGAGCTTTTCATATACCTTGTTCCGCAACGCCGGGGTGCGGCGCGTTTCCTGCTCCTCCTTTTCCTGCTGCGCCTGGGCGCTGCCCAGAGGCTGAAAACCGGCGAGCTGCTGTACCTGGGTGAGGGCAACCTGCAGGGCCAGCACCGGCACGGCCAGCAGCCCGGCACGGAGGATCGCGTTTACCTTGCTCATCGGCCTAGTTCTCCAGCTCGTAGGTGAACTTGTTCTGTACCCCGGCCACCTCGATCGGCTCCCCGTCGACGACGCGCGGTTTGTACTTGAACTTCGACGCCGCTTTCACCGAGGCCCGCTCGAACACCCCGGAGGGATCGCAGTCCACGGGGCGCGGGTCGCGGATGGAGCCGGACTTGGTCACCGTGTATTCGACGATGCAGTAGCCGGTGATCCCGCGGGTCTGGGCCCGGCGGGGATAGATCGGCGCCACCTTGACGATGGGCAGGTACTCGCCGTCGCCAGCCGACATGCCCGAGGAGCTGATGGACACGTCGACGCTGGCCCCCGGCGCCACGTTGGCGACGTTGAGGTCGGTCTCGAAATCGACTTCCATGGGCTCCATCTCCGGCGGTGGCTCGTCCGGGTCGTCAACCTTCTCGGGCTTGCTTTCCTTGACGTTGATATCGATTTCCCGCTCGGGGACGACAATGTCAGCGATCTTGCGGTTCTCGAGTTCTTCCTGCTCGTATTCCCGATCGATCAGGGCCTGCATCAGGAAAAACAAGCCAAGGGCGACGGGCACGGCCACCAACGCACCGACCAGGGACCTGACTAGACTGTTGCCCATCTCGCTTACACCTCGTCATCCGTTGAAATACAGGGCGGCGTCGTCAGCAGAGGACGCACCTCGTCGTAGACCTGCTCGACAACATAGGCCGGGGTTTCGCGGTCCACCTGGATGACCAGGTTGGCCTGGGGCGATTCCTTCTTGGCGATCTCCGTGATGCGAACCACTCGCTCCAGCGGTACCTTGTTCTTGTCGTAGTGGATGTTCCCACGGCCATCAACGGCGAAGATGATCGTGCCCCGGGGACACTCCTCCATGGTGGAGGCCTGCGGCTTAAAAAGCTCCACGCCGGGCTCCTTGACGAAGGAAGAGGTCACAATGAAGAAGATGAGCATAATGAACACGACGTCCAGCATGGGCGTCAGGTCGATCTGGCCGGCTTCCTCGTCGGCAGCCTTCTTGGCCTTGGCGGCAGCGTCTCTCATACTCATGTCAACGATCCCCCGCGCTCGCCCAGTTCACCGCCGGGGCACCGGCCTCGCGGGCGGCGTCCGCCACATTCACGACGCTGTTGGCGGTGGCACCCTTCTCGACCTTGATGGTCACAGCCTGCTCCGGATCACTGGCGAGCAGGCGCTGGATATTTGCGCGCACGGCGCGCCCATCAACCCGGCGGTTCTCCATCCATATCTGGTCATCGGAACGGATGTTCACGAGAATACTGGTGGCGTCCGAGGGATCCGACTGGTTCTTGTCCGGCCGATTGACTTCGATCCCCGCCTCCTTGATGAAGGAAGCGACGACGATGAAGAAGATGAGCATAATAAAGACCACGTCCAGCATGGGCGTGAGGTCGATATCCGCCTGCTCTTCTGCGTCCTGGTTTTTACCGAGTCTGCGCATTAACTGTTTACCCTGTGCTGGGGACCGGAGCGCCCGGGATCAATGATCGGCGGTGAGCTGATCCTGCAGGTACTCCTGCTCCCGATTGGCGATCCGCGTGAGGTAGGTATTGGCGAAGAGGCCCGAGAGGGCCGCCACCATGCCCGCCATCGTCGGGATGGTGGCGCGCTCGACACCGCCGGCCATGGACTTCGCGTCGCCACCGCCGGTGACCGCCATGACGTTGAACACCTCAATCATCCCCGTCACGGTGCCCAGGAGCCCGAGCAGCGGACAGAGCGCCACCATGGTGGTGATGAGAGAGAGGTTCGTGGTGATGTGCTCCTTCGCCTGCGACAGCAGCCGCATGCGGATCTGCTTGGCATTCCAGGACTTGCGCTCGGACCGGGCCTCCCAGATGCGCATAACCTGAGCGACCTCCTTGCGCCAGGCCAGCTTGAAGAACCAGATCCGCTCGAAGATCAGCGTCCACATCACGAAGACCAGGATCGCGATCAGCCAGAGCACGTTCCCGCCCTTATCCATGAAGGCGAGCAGGTTTTCAAAGAATCCTCCCGACATGGTGGACCTCCTAGGCCTGACTACTGCCTGCCGCGTGGCTGCCTTCCGAATGCTCGGCAACGATTCCCGTGGCCTGTTCGTTGAGCACGTGGATGATGCGCTGCGCGCGACCGTTCACGACCGTGTGCAGGAGCACCGTCGGGATGGCCACCAGCAGGCCGAGGACCGTGGTCACCAGGGCGCTGGAAATACCGCCGGCCATGGCCTTCGGGTCGCCGGCACCGAAGATGGTGATGGCCTGGAAGGTCACGATCATACCGGTCACGGTGCCGAGGAGACCCATGAGCGGGGCAACGGCCGCGATGATCTTCAGCAACGTGAGGCCCGACTCGAGCTTCGGCGTTTCGCGCATCACGCCCTCGGCCATCTTCAACTCGAGCGTTTCCGGGTCCATGCTCGGGTTGTCGTCGTGGATCTTGAGGACGCGGCCCAGCGGGTTGTTGCCGTTGGCGCCGGCGTTCTTGAGCTGGCTCGATACCTTGGCGCTGGTCGTAGAGAGCACGACCAGGCGGAAGACGGCGAGCAGCAGGGCGAACACACCGATCGCTGTGATGGCGTAGCCCACGTAGCCACCCTGGTGCCAGCGCTCCTCGAGCGTCGGGCTGTCGATGATCGCGGCCAGGAAGGAACCACCGGTGGGGCCCGTCGGGTCGATACCGAGCTTGTGGAAGCCCTCACTGGCGTTGGCCAGCTCCCGGGCCCAGCTGTTGTAGCCTCCGCCCGGCTGCCGCGGCAGGACGCTCAGGTGGTCGTTGTTGTAGGAGAGGTAGTTGCCCTCCATATCGACGACATTGAAGGCACCTACGCGGACCACTTCCCGCTCGGCGCGCTCGCCGGTGGCGGTGGCCACTTCCGTGTTGAAGCGAACCACGTTGCCGGTCTCGCTGATCTCACGGAGCATCTCGTACCACACCCGCTCGATCTCGGTGATCTCCGGCAGCGCGTCGGAGGTGCTCATCTTGGCGATGAGATCCGTGAGGAAGTCACCGCGGTCAGGGTACTGGGAGGAGACCAGGGACACCTCGAGATTGGACTTGAGGTCGCCGGCGGCCGCGGTCAGGTGGCCGAAGAGCTCGGTCAGCGCACCGAGACGCTCCTTGAGCTGTGCCTGCTTTTCGGAGATGAGGAGCTCGTTCTCCTCGAACTCGTCCTCGAGCTCCGCGGAGATGCGCTCCTGCCGGGCGCGCTCCGCTTCCGCCTCCTCGAGGAGCTGGGCCTGGTTGGCCTTCTCGTTGGCGAAACGCCGCTCGCGCTGGCGATTTTCCTGCTGCTCGGCCACCTGGCCGCGCTTTACGAGATCGAGCAGGTCCGCGAGGCTCTTCGCGGCTTCTGCCCGCTTGTCGACCTGCGGCTCGGCCGGTGCTTCACCGGGCGCCGCGTCGTCCTGGGCGTTGGCGACCCCCGCCACCGCGATGAGGCCGCCGAGGACAGCGGCGGAAATCAGCTTGTTGAACAGATCCATTATTCAGCCTCCGGTGCAGCGACGGGCATGTTGAGGAGTTCGATGGCCGCCTGCTTCTTGGCGATCCTCACGCCCTTGCGAATGGCGTTGCCGTATTCGCCCGCGGGGAGCGGATCCCAGGAGCGGGTTTCGTTGTTCCAGACGCCGGCCTCGGCGCCGTCCGTGGTCTGGTAGACAAGAGCGATGCGACCGATGCGCAGGAAGTCGACGTCACGGGTGACACCGTCGAGATCGATGGTGGCGCTGTAGGTTTCGAAGCCGCGGCCGTACTGCAACTCGATGTTGTAGGCCTCGAGGACCTGGCGGAATTTCTCCGCGACGGTCAGGTCGGAGCGGTCGACGTTATCCCGGAGGAAGTCGATGCGCTCCTGGCGCTCTTCCATGTTGAAGGGCACGTCCATCTGGACGAACTGCTCGAGGCCATCGATCATGCGGATCACGAGGGCGGGCATCTGCCGCTGCGTGATCTGCACCTCGTCGACGGAGGCCTCGATATCGGCGATGCGCTTCTCCTGGTTGGTGATCTGCCGGCGCAGCCGGTTGTTGTACACCTTGAGGCCATCGATCTGCTTGTTGACCGCCTTGTAGTCCTCAAGCAGATCCCGGGTCTCTTCCGCCAGGCGGTCGATCTTCGCCTGCGACTGGCGGGCCGCTTCGTTCTTTTCCTCGCTGACGTCGAGGACCTCTTCAAGCGTCGCCGACTGCGCGGAGACAGCGCCACCCAGCAGGGCGACAGCGGTCAGCAGCGGCAGCAGCACATTCTTCAGTCGATAGATATTCATGGGAATAGTGCTTCCTCTAGCCAACAAAAAACTCAGAGCTTATGGGGGAGACCCGGTGGCGCCTTCAACAAAACAGCGTCTTCTACGTCCGAGTTAGGAATCTAAGCAGATACGCCCGGCGATTTCAAACCCCTTGAAAAAGGAGTGCCTTACAGGCGCCGGCGCGAAATAGAGTGTTACCTTGCTACACACCAGCAGCACCCCCGGTAACACTTTTCCGCTCGTAAACGATGAAACTGTGGGCCGGGGAAGTGTCCCCATCGGCCTCGTGATCCTCGCGGGCGACCTCGTGAAAGGCGGTCCAGTCCACCGGGGGCAGCCAGGCATCGCCGGCAAACGCTGCGTGCACCCGGGTCAGGTAGATCCGCTGCACCCGCGGCAGGCCCAGGGCGTAGAGTTGAGCACCGCCGATGAGCATGAGTTCCTCTACGCCGTCGATCGCCGCCACCGCCTCGCCCAGCGCCAGCGCCTCGTCGAGGCCGTGCACCACGCGCACGCCCTCGGCCGTGAAGGCCGGGTTCCCGGTTACCACGATGTTGCAGCGCCCCGGCAGGGGCCGGCCGATGCTCTCGAAGGTGCGCCGCCCCATGATCACCGGTTTGCCCATGGTGACCCGGCGGAAATAGCGCAGATCGTCCGGAAGGCGCCAGGGCAGGGCGTTGTCGCGGCCGATCACATCGTTCTCGGCCGCGGCGACGATCATGGCGAGCCGGGCCATGTCAGACCGCCACCGGTGCCGGGATGCGCGGGTGCGGGTCGTAGCCCACGATGGTGAAATCCTCGAAGCGGTAGTCGTAGATCGTCGGCGGACGCCGCCGGAGTTCGAGCTTCGGCAGCGGCCGCGGCTTCCGCGCCAGCTGCGTGCGCACCTGCTCGAGGTGGTTGAGGTAGATGTGCGAGTCCCCGGTGGAAATGATGATCTCCCCGGGCTCGAGGTCACACTGCTGCGCCAGCATATGCGTCAGCAGCGCGAGGCTCGCGGTGTTGTAGGGCAGGCCGAGGAAGCTGTCCGAGGAGCGGATGTAGAGCTGCGCGGACAGCCGGCCGGCGGCAACGTGGAACTGGTAGAGCAGGTGGCAGGGCGGCAGCGCCATGCGGCCGGCGCGCACGTTGTCCTGGGGGCTCATGGCCTCGTCCGGCAGGTAGCCGACGTTCCAGCCGTGGAAGAGAATGCGCCGGCTGTCCGGGTTGTTGCGCAGCGTGTCGACCACGTAGTCAATCTGGTTTACGGGGCCGTCCTCGGTCGGCCAGGCGGTCCACTGGGCACCGTAGACCGGCCCCAGATCACCGCTCTCGGTGGCCCACTCGTCCCAGATACTGACGCCGTTGTCCTTGAGCCAGCGGATGTTGGTGTCGCCGCGGAGGAACCACAGCAGCTCATGGGCGATACTGCGGAAGTGCAGCTTCTTGGTGGTCAGCAGCGGAAAGCCGTCGGCGAGGTCGTGGCGGTACTGCCGGCCGAACACCGACAGCGTACCGGTGCCGGTGCGGTCGCCCTTCTCGACACCGTTGGCAAGGATGTCGCGGAGCAGCTCGAGGTAGGGTCTCATCGTTTTTTGTCCTCCGCCGCGCGGCCGCGGCCATAGGCCAGCCACAGCAGGAAAAGTCCCACGGCGACCATGGGCAGGCTCAGGAGCTGGCCGCGGGTGACCCAGCCGAAGGCCTGGAAGCCGAGATGTGCATCGGGCTCGCGGAAGAACTCGGCAAAGCTGCGCAGCACCCCGTAGCCGAGGGCGAAGACCCCCGAGGCGGCCCAGGCGGGCCGTGGCCGGCGCGTGAACCACAGCAGGACGACAAACAGCAGCATCCCCTCGAGGGCGAACTGGTACAGCTGCGAGGGATGGCGGGGAAGCTGCAGCGGGTCCTGCGGGAACACCATCGCCCAGGGCACGTCCGCGGGTCGGCCCCAGAGCTCCTGGCCGATGAAATTGCCGAGGCGCCCGAGGGCGAGCCCGAGCGGCGCCAGCGGCGCCACGAAGTCGAGGACGCGACCGAGGGGGAGCCGCTCGCGGCGAGCCAGGAACCAGGTGGCCAGGACCACGCCGAGAAGGCCGCCATGGAAGGCCATGCCGCCCTCCCAGACCCGCAAAAGCCATCCCGGGTTCTCGGCGAGGCGCTCACCGCCGTAGAAAACAGCGTAGCCGATGCGCCCACCGAGCACGACACCGAGCGCGCTGAAAAAGATGAGATCGTCCACCTGGCGCCGGTCGAGCACGGCCCCGGGACGCCGGCTGCGGCGCAGGGCCAGCCACCAGGCGAAGGCGAGGCCCGCGAGGTAAGCCAGCCCGTACCAGTGGACTTTCACCGGGCCGATGGCGATGGCCACCGGATCGATTTCGGGATAGCGGAGCACGCGCTTACTCCAGGGGCGGGGGGACGAACTGGACGAGGCCACGGTCTCTGAGCAGGGCTTCGAGGCGGCGCCTCACCAGCACGCTGTCGTCGAGGCCGCGCACCTCCTCGACCAGGGCCACCGCCTCGGCGCTGGTAACGCTGCGCAGCACCTTTTTCACCCGCGGCAGGCTGGTCGCATTCATGGACAGCACGTCGAAGCCCATGCCGAGAAGGAGCAGCGCGGCCAGCGGGTCACCCGCCAGCTCGCCGCAGATGCTGACCTGCTTGCCCTCGCCGTGCCCCCCCTGCACCACGGCCTCCAGGGCCGCCAGCACAGCCGGGTGCAGGGCGTGATAGAGGTCAGAGACGCGGGGGTTGTTCCGGTCCACGGCGAGCAGGTACTGGGTGAGGTCGTTGCTGCCCACGGAGAGGAAATCGACCCGGCGGGCGAGCGCCGCGGCCTGGTAGACCGCCGCCGGCACCTCGACCATGACCCCCACCGGCGGCATCGGGGAATCGAGCCCCTCGTGGGCCACCTCCCGGTGGCTGCGCCGGACCAGCGCGAGGGCCTCCTCGAGCTCGGCGACGTTGGTGACCATCGGCAGCATGATGCGCAGATTGCCGAGGCCGGCGTTGGCCTTGAGCATGGCCCGGACCTGGGCGAGGAGGATCTCCGGGTGGTCCAGGGTCACGCGAATGCCGCGCCAGCCGAGGAACGGATTTTCCTCCTCGATCGGGAAGTAGGGCAGGGCCTTGTCGCCGCCGATATCCAGCGTGCGCATGGTCACCGGCTTCGGCGCGAAGGCCTCGAGCTGGTCCCGGTAGATGCGCCGCTGCTCCTCCTCGCTGGGGAAGCGCTCGCCGAGCAGGAAGGGCACCTCGGTGCGGTACAGCCCCACGCCCTCGGCCCCCCGCTCGAGGGAGCGGGAAACGTCCGCCATGAGCCCGGTATTCACCCAGAGCGCCACGCGGTGGCCGTCCAGGGTCTCGCAGGGCTCGTCGCGCAGCGCCTCGAGGTCCCGGTTCAGCGCCACGTCCTGTTCGGCGATGTTCCGGTAGCGCTCGACCAGTTCCCGGGAAGGGTTGAGGTGGACAGCGCCACTGTAGCCGTCGACGATGGCCTGCATATTGCGCAGACGGGTGAAGGGCAGGTCCACGGCGCCCATGACCGTGGGCACGCCCATGGCCCGGGCCAGGATGGCGACGTGAGAGTTGCCGGCACCGCGCACGGAAACCAGCCCCGCGAGGCGCTTGCGCGGAATCTCCCCGAGCATGGAGGCGGTCAGCTCCTCGCTCACCAGCACGGTTTGCTCCGGATAGTCGGACTCCTGGCGCATCTCGGCCTGCAGGCAGGCAAGCACGCGCGTACCCAGATCCTTGACATCGACCGCGCGCTCGCGGAGGTAGCTGTGCTCCATGCGCTCGAAGGGGCGGATATGCCCGATCATCACCTGACTGAGGGCGCCCT